>NZ_CP147250.1:0-300000 GCF_017316305.2 Enterococcus sp. DIV1094 | reverse complement strand
AGAGCATCATCACTTATTGAAGAAAGCGGAAGCAGAAACAGCAATTGATGATATTTTCCATTTCGATATTTTAGAAGCCAAAGAATTGGGGATCAAGCATAACAGTTCTTTTTATTCAAAAGACATGCCTTTGCCAAAAGCTGAAGTCACGACTGATTTATTTTTTGGAGCAACTGATAACGGCAGAAAACAACGAGCAGATGATTACCGAACAGCATTTGAACAGTTAGGTATCTCAACTAATTTTTATATTTTACCAAGTCGTGGAAATGATCAAGAGGGATATTTGACCTATACAGAATATTTGCAAAAGACGAATGGTTCTAAAGGGATTTTGGAATTATTGCGGGAAGGTCAGAGCGGTGTAACTTTAAGAACATTCGAATCAATTTTCTTCAATAAAAAATTAGTTACTGATAACAAAGCGATTTCTGGTTATCGTTTCTATAACGCACAAAATATCTTCTTATTGGGAGAAAGAAACTTGGAAGAACTTCCGGCGTTTTTAAATAGCCCTTATCAAACCGTCGATCGTGAAATCATTGAATTTTTTGATGCGGAAAATTGGGTAGAGCGCTTTGTCGATTTTGATCCTGAAGTATTTTCAATCTATGAGTACTGTGGTATTGAAGCACGTTAGATATGATATAGTAAAAGAAAACACTTCGTTCAATAATCACGAAAAAAGGAGTTTCAGAATGAAATTACTTGCGGCGATCGATTCATTCAAAGGCAGTGCAACTTCAAAAGAACTCAACCAAGCAGTATTGGAAGGTTGGGGTGAGGCAGAACAAAAAATCAATCAACCAATTGCTGATGGCGGTGAAGGAACTGCTGAAGCCATTTACGCTACATTAGGTGGTGAGTGGCGAACACTTTCTTGTCCAGATTTACTTTTTCGGAAAAAAGAATGCCGCTACTTGTTGACACAAAAAGAGAACCGTAAATTAGCGATCATCGAATCCACAGAAGTGATTGGCTTAGACTTGCTGACCAGACCCACCGATCAAACGATCCGACTAGCCTCTAGTTTTGGGTTAGGAGAGCTGATCAAAGATGCCTTGAATCAGTTCGTCGATGAGATCATTGTTACACTAGGCGGAAGTGGGTGTTCTGACGGGGGCTTAGGTCTGTTACAGTCTTTAGGAGCCAAATTAAATGGTGTCACAGAAGGAAATCCTCTATTAACGATCAAAGAACTCGACTTGTCGCAATTAATGAAAATCGATCAAACTGTGACGATTGCGGCAGATGTAACGAATCCTTATACTGGCGAACAAGGCGCTACCCAAATGTTTGGCAAACAAAAGGGCGGATCACCAGAGACATTAGCTTGTTTAGAAGAACAAGCAGAAAAAATCGTTGAACAAATCAAAACAAAGACAGCAATCGATTTGAATCAGCTAGCTGGCAGTGGTGCCGCTGGTGGGATCGGTGGCGCTTTAGCGATTGTCGGAGCCGAGATGAAATCGGGCTTCACGCTTGTTTCTGAATTAGTCGACTTAGAAGCTAAAATCAAAGAGTCAGAACTCATAGTTACAGGAGAAGGCCGAATCGATCAACAAACGATCCATGGAAAAGTGCCATATGGGGTAGCATTGCTCGCTAAAAAACACGGCAAAAAAATCGTGGCGATCTGCGGAAGCCGTGAGAAAGAATTAGGTGAACTAGCGTCGGTTCTTCCCAGTGTATTTAGTATTCAGACAGGCCCAATCTCTCTTGAAAAAGCATTGGATCATCAGGAAACATTAGAAAGCGCCAGATTACTCTCACAAGCAATCAGCGGAATATTTCGATGATCTACCAGTTGACAGTCTTAAATCGTCTGTGGTAATCTAATGGCAAATAAAGACAAAGTGAGGGATCCGCGCATTGAAAAACTAAGTCAATTGTTTGAAGCTGCATTTTAACTATACCTTGTTCGATCAAGGGCATAGTATGCAGATTTTCAGAATTGGCTAGTTTCAATGAGTGGGTCTCTTTTTTGTACTCATCTTCTTTGACCAGTTCTGAAAATAGGACTGGTCTTTTTTATAACGAGGTGAAGATAAATGTCTAAAATCGAAATAAAACAATTAACATTTGGCTATGATAGCCAAGAAAATATGCTATTCGATCAAGCTGAGCTAAATATTGATACGACATGGAAACTAGGGCTGATTGGTCGAAACGGTCGAGGAAAAACAACCTTACTGAACATTTTACAAAACAAATTACCCTATCAGGGACAAGTGATCCATCAACAAGAATTTGTTTATTTTCCGCAACAGGTAAAGGAAACGAACCAACTGACCTATGATGTCTTGTTAGAACTCTCAAACTGTGAGCTGTGGGAGATCGAACGTGAATTGATGTTGATGCAAACTGATCCCGAAATACTCTGGCGGCCGTATGCGTCCTTATCTGGTGGAGAAAAAACAAAAGTATTACTTGCGCTCTTGTTTACGGATGATCAACATTTCCCACTGATCGATGAACCAACGAATCATCTCGACGTCCTTGGTCGCCGTCAAGTAGCAGAATACTTGCACAAGAAAAAACAAGGCTTTATCGTTGTCAGTCATGATCGCCAGTTTATCGACGAAGTTGTCGATCATATTTTGGTCATCGAAAAAAGTCAGTTAGAAATCTATCAAGGAAACTATTCGATCTATGAAGAACAAAAGCGTAGAAAAGACGAATTTGAATTAGCTCAAAATCAAAAAATCAAAAAAGAAGTCACTCGCTTGAAGAAAACGGCAGCTGAAAAAGCTGAGTGGTCACGTTCACGTGAAGGAGATAAAACAAAAAAACGTGTCGGTTTTATTGATACCGAAGCACGGCGAGTCGACCGTGGCTCAATCGGAGCGGATGCTGCACGGACAATGAAACGATCCAAGGCGATCGTGAATCGTATGGAGAACCAAATTAGCGAGAAAGAAAAATTATTAAAAGATTTAGAGTATATCGATCCATTGAATATGTTTCCGAATCAGTCTCATCATAAACGCTTATTGACCGTGGAAAATCTACAGCTTGGTTATGAAGAGATGCTTTTTGAACCCGTCAGCTTTAGTATCGAGCAACAACAATGTGTCGCAATAACTGGACCTAATGGCAGTGGAAAATCGTCGATCATCCAGTATTTATTAGGAGACTTTAGCGGCCAAGCTAAGGGAGAAGTCCTGCGTCCAGCGACAGTTAGTATCAGTTACGTTCGTCAAAACTATGAAGACAACATGGGTACATTAACAAGCTTTGCACAAAGCCATCAGCTAGACCTTGAACTCTTTTTAAATAATCTTCGTAAATTAGGAATGGAAAGAGACGTATTCCATACGCGCATTGAAAACATGAGTATGGGTCAAAGAAAAAAAGTCGAATTAGCCAAATCATTTGCGCAATCCGCTGATCTTTACATTTGGGATGAGCCATTGAATTATTTAGATGTCTTCAATCAAGAACAAATCGAACAACTATTGTTGCAAGTCAAACCAGCGATGTTGATCGTCGACCATGATCAGCGATTTTTAGAAAAAGTTGCTACGCAAAGGATCGACTTACAAAGAATAAAATAAAGATACTATTAAGTAACTGGTACTAGCTTAACCGAGACCGATTCTAAGCGGATGGTTCATTTCAATCGGGATTGTATGATAGAATTGAATGAGCTTAAAACAAAGGAGAGTTATTTAATGTTATATATCACTAGACACGGAGAAACAACTTGGAATGCTCAAGGGTTAGTTTGTGGTCATGCAGATATCGAATTAACTGAAAAAGGCAAACAACAAGCAGAAAAACTTGCTGAGAAAGTGGCAGGATTGGAAGTGCCGATCACAAAAATCATTCATTCCCCTTTACAACGCGCGCGCGATACTGCGCAAGCGGTAGCAAAAAAAGTCAATCTACCAATGACAGTGGATGATCGTTTGATCGAGATGGACTTTGGCGATTACGACGGACGTCCTAGCGAAGACAAAGACTTTCAAGAAGCTCGCCAAAATTTTGCAGTACGGTTCCCAAACGGGGAATCGGTTTTAGATGTATATGCACGGATCACACCGTTACTAAAAGAGTGCTTAGAAGACGAGGAAAATGTTTACTTGCTTGTCTGCCATAATGCACTGATCCGAATCATCAATGCGTATTTTCACCCTATGCCGAATGATACATTCTTTGACTTTTTTGTTGATAATACGGAACTGGTTACATTTGAATAGCTGTAATTTATCAGGGATGTAACAAAATAACTAGAGGATGTTATCGTAAAACTTTTTTCTAAAATAATTTATTTTTTCTTTCCATGAAGATTATTTCACATAAGTACGCTTTCATGGTATAATTCCATAGGAATACAAAAAGAGAGGAAGAAATTTCATGCTATCAAAAAAATTATCTTTATTAGGTTTAACTGCAACAGCACTTTTGGCTTTAGGAGCGTGTGGTGCTGACAACAATGATTCATCTAATTCTAGCTCAGCTTCATCAACAACAGAAGTAAGTACAACAGAAAGCTCAGCAGATGTTGTATCAACTGCTTCAATCAGTGATGACCCAACTGTTTTAGAAAAAGCAATGTCAGCTGACGGCAACTGGATCGTTGCAGCAACAGGTGATGTGACATTCTCAAACGATGTAACAATCGCAGGTGAATTCCATGACAAAGACGATGCAAGTGCAGACATCTACCGTAAAATCGCATTATACTCACAAGACGATGACCGTAACGTAACAGCTGAATACACAGTGACTGTTCCAACATTGATCGTTGAATCAGAAAACACAAATATCGTTCACGGAACAATCAAAGGTGACGTACTAGTTAAAGCAAATGGCTTTGTATTAGACGGAGCAAAAGTTGAAGGTAACGTAACATTTGAAAAACAAGAATACCAAGATTCAGCAAAACTTGACGAAAACGACGCATCAGTAACAGGCGACGTAACAGTTAGCGAATAATCGTATTGTAATAAAGACATCTAAAGCAGAAATCCTTCTGTTTTAGATGTCTTTTTTTATTAAAAAACATTTGATATCAATCCCTAGCAACACGAACTTATGAATCGTGAGAAAGATTACATAAAAACGATTCAGCAGAAAAGACGTACATAACTAAAAAGAGGATAACTCGATGCTAGAAAATAATATGGAGTAAAAGATGCTTTTAAATAAAGGAGGATATATGAAGAAACGGTATTGGCTAGGTGTGTTAGTGGTCATAATCTTAGGAGGAATCGGAGGAAAGATCTATATGGATAAAAGAAAAGAAGATCTTCAAGAATTGCTGGAAATACAGAAAGATTTGGCGAATTATGTGTACAATAACTATCGAATTTATACGAGAGATAGTGAGAAACAAGAGGAAATCGTAGAGGAATATCAAAAAGAAGGAGGAATAACGACGGAAGAATATTTAGAAAAAATGTTGAGTATCAGAGAGTATTCAGATATTGAAAAGATAGAATTTACTGGATATTCTATTGACCCAATGAATTCATTAATTATCTATTTCACAGTAAATGATGTCTATCGAGAAGAAGTATGGTTAGATACGAAATCGGCAGAAACAGATAATTTTATTTACAGAATAACTAGTAGCAGAGGTAAAGGACCGTATTTTATTGATGAAAGAAAGGAAGAAAAAAAACTAGATATCTCAGATGATCAAATTGTTTATTATACAGGAGGAATAAATTAATGGATCAAAATAGATACTTATCTAAATTTATATATCAATTAGAAAGTGGCAATGTACATTATGGCGATAGACCTCTTGGAACAAACCATATCGTTATAGGAACTTTAAATACAGATAAAGACAAAATCGGTAATGAATCTCGACCAAAGAAAACAGTACGCAGGGAATGGTAGTATCAGAAATTTAAGATGAATACAAAAAACTTAATGATAATGAATTAAGAAAATTATCTGGCTTCCCTGACTCCGTCGTTACCCAAAGTTAGAGTATTATACGATTTCATCGACAGGGTACTCAGTAGGTAGAGCTAAGCACACTTCTTGTCGCAACAATCAAAGGCAATGACAAAGTACTTACTGAAATAATTAATTTTTATCGTGGACATACATAACTATCAAAATCAGAGCGTTCAATAAAAAAGATTATATCTAACATAAAAAAATTCCAGAATAAGTAAGAAGTTTATTCTGATCATATAAAAAACTAAATGAAGTCTGAAAGGAGGATATATGAAAAAACGGCTTATGCTAGGTGTGTTAGTAATCATAATCTTAGGAGGAATCGGAGGAAAGATTTATATGGATAAAAGAGAAAAAGATCTTCAAGAATTGCTGGAGATACAGAAAGATCTGGCGAATTATGTGTACAATAATTATCGGTTATATACGACGAATGATAAGGAAACTGATAGATTTACACAACAATATAGTAATGGAGAGTTGACAACAGAAGAATATGTAGAAAAAGTTGTAAGTGTTAGGAAATATATAGATATAAACAAAATAACATTTACTGGATATTCTATTGACCCAATGAATTCATTAATTATCTATTTCACAGTAAATGATGTCTATCGAGAAGAAGTATGGTTAGATACGAGATCTGCAGAAACAGATAAGTTTATTTACAGAATAACTAGTAGCAGAGGTAAAGGACCGTATTTTATTGATGAAAGAAAGGAAGAAAAAAAAATAGATATCTCAGATGATCAAATTGTTTATTATACAGGAGGAATAAATTAATGGATCAAAATAGATACTTATCTAAATTTATATATCAATTAGAAAGTGGCAAGGTAAATTATGGCGATAAACCTCTTGGAACAAACCATATCGTTATAGAAACTTTAAATACAGATAAAGACAAAATCGGTAATGAATCTCGACCAAAGAAAAATAGTACGCAGGCAATGGTAGTAGCAGAAATTAAAGATGAATTCAAAAAATTTAATGATAATGAATTAAGAAAAGTACCTGGTTTCCCCGACTCCGTCATCACCAAAAATCTTACGATTGCCTATGCTGGCACGACTTCGGCCAAAGATTGGCAAACAAACATTGTGGAAATTGGTCTAAGTATAAAACATCCAGATGGAGCATTTGTCTCCGCTCTGAACTATGCCCGTGAAATTGAAAAGCAGTATCCCAAATCGGATGGCTATACAATCTCAACGACGGGGCACTCGTTAGGTGGAGCAAAAGCACTTTTTGTCGCAGCGCTCAATGGTTATGACAGCGTGACGTACGGTGCGGCAGGACCAGGGGTTGCTATAGTAGTAGCATTATTGGATAATCATCCCGGTACCTTGATCAATATCTACGACACTTCGGATGCCGTCACGAATGAATTTTTTACTGGTGGGAAAGGGATGATTCCAATCAATAGTTTTGGAATCGATAATTCGGGCTGGGAAGATTTTGGCCATTCGCTGGATCAATTCAAAACTGATGAAAAGGGAAATTACATCGATAAGCATGGCCAGATCATCGTATACGCCGATGGCAATGGGGGTATCTTATTAGCCCCAACTTTGTGGCAACAAACACTTTTGAAAAACGAAGCAAGGATCAAACTACTAGCAGTCAGTGGTGAGCATACGCTAGATGAAATCAAGCGTTTGAAAGAAGAAAATGAGTGGCTCAAAGTTCAAATCAAAGAATTCTTGACATTACAAGAGTTACGGCAGAAGCTGACTGGAAGTGGCGGCGGGCTTTCTCAATCAGAAAAAATTTATTTAGAGGATAGTCAAGCGTTGGCTGTAGTGCGGACCGCAGCAAGTAAATTTGATGAGGCGATGGTTAATGTTCGCGTGATTTACCAAAACGGGATCACGGAGTTGGAAGAGTTGTGGAATGACTGGTTGGGAAGAATACGCAATTATACGCCCCATTTGACGTATAACGAGGTAATTGAAACATTAGCCGAAGTTGATTGTACAAAATGGGAGATCGTCGATGAGCCAACCCAGGAATTTAGGGATAAAATCCGCCAGATCGATCAGCTGTCGGAACAGTTTCAATCGCTTGCTGATGAAATTACCCAAAAAATCAATGAGATGGTGGCACGTGACAAAGAATTAGCGAATCAATTGTTTGGCGTATAAAAGGAGGAGAGGAAAATTGAGTAAGGAAATACAGCTTTATGAAACATATCAAGCAACGAAACGAGGATTATCAGAGCAAGAAGAAGTATTGATTACAACAGAAAGAAAAGTCCATGAGCTAGCAGAAGTGACTTATAAAGATCTCCGATTGCTTTTACAATCTTTTTCTGAACCACAAGAGGCGCTAAATTATGGTCGTATCATGATTTCTCGTTTAGAAGAGGATCTGGCGACGGAATTGATCCATCAGCGAAAAAAAATCCAGCTTGATTTAGAAGATAATGAGCAGAGCTATCGTAAGAAACTGGCGCAATTGAATTAAAAGAATGGAGGTCTTGAGATGTTTGAAATGATTGATCAATGGTGGGAGAATTATCAGAAAGATATGGAGAAATACCTAACTCGTTCACTTGGAATCGCGCTGAAAAGTGAGAAGGCGGGCAAAAGAAGAAGGGTAAATCAATCTGGGAAGAACGAAACCAATAGAGCAAAACGCACGATTTCTTCAGCAAATAAAGGATTGAAGGAGGCGCTTAAAGGGCAATTCGGCGACAAAGTGTCGTTAGCTTTGGATGAACAAGAAAAAGCGTTAGACAAGGGTTAGTCAAAGAAATACAATCATCTTATAATTACATAAACTGATAAAAGGATTCTATTAGAAATAATCAACTGAATAATCGATCAAAGAGGTTGTGACAGAAGTCTCGAACTCTGAGAAATAAGCCGAGAAACCCGAAAATTGTTCTTCAAATTTTTGGGTTTCTCGGCTTATTTCTGAAGGAGTTGCTTCTGGAAAACCATTTATTCGTTTTTAAGGTTAGAATCAAAAATGAATTTTATTTTTGTTCCAGACACTTTTTTTGTGTGGAATTCTTATAGGATCTCGTTGGATAGTCTTTATTTTTTATACTCGAAAGAAATAAAATTTAACATATTTTATATTTATGTTGAAAAATCATTTCACAAGAAGTATAATCAGTTTATAAATGAATGCGGATACATGAATGGGGGGAGTACATGTTTGGATTTTCTGTATTTATGAATCAAGAAATGTCTGATGAAACGAAAGTGTATATCCATGAGATGGCGGAGAAAGGATTTCTCGGTATTTTTACCTCGATGCATATTCCAGAAGATGATGCTTCAGCATATAAAAGGCGTTTGACGGAACTTGGAAAAGTAGCGAAATCACACGGATTGGAATTGATGGTCGATATATCGGGGAAGGCATTAGAGTTGGCAGGTTTCTCCTTAGAAAATCTTGCGCCACTAAAAGAGATTGGTGTGACAGGTCTGCGGATGGATTATCATCTATCGAATGAGCAGATTGCGAAGTGGTCGCATCAATTAAAAATCAGTTTGAATGCAAGTACGATCACTGAACAAGATGTGCAAGAGTTAAAAGAAGCGGGTGCTGATTTTAATCAGATGGAAGCTTGGCACAATTATTATCCACGTCCGGAAACAGGTTTGGACAAATCTTGGTACAAGCGAAAAAATCAATGGTTAGTAGAGCAAGGATTTACAGTCCAAGGCTTTGTACCTGGTGATGAGGTGTTGAGAGGACCGCTATACAAAGGACTTCCGACGTTAGAAGAGCATCGTAATCAACATCCTTTAGCAGCCGCACTAGACTTGGCTTCATGCGGAACAGATCTGATCTATATTGGGGATGGCGGACTTTCACTGACTGCGCGCGAACAATTTGACTATTACCAAGAAACAGGCGGTATCTTATTGCATGTCGCATTGCTAGATACACAATTTGGACCAACCATTTTAGGCACACATACGAATCGACAAGATGAAGCTAAATCAGTCGTGCGTAGCGCGGATGCTCGATTTAAGGAAATTCCTCATATTCCTGTTCGTCAAACTGATGAGCGGATAAAGGGGACGATCACGTTAGATAATGAAAGGTATCTGCGCTACATGGGAGAAATCCAATTGATGAAAGAAGATTTACCAGCAGATGAAAAGGTCAATTGTGTGGCACGAGTGATCTCGGCTGATTTACCGTTGATCCAACATATCCACGCAGGGACGATCTATAAATTTATATGTAAAGAAGGAATTGAGAAATGAATATCGATTTAGATAAATTAACAACAGAATGTAGAAATCAAAAAACATTTGGCTTAGATGAAATGAGTGTTGCAGAAGCGGCTCGTTTAATGAATCAAGAAGACCACGAAGTTGCTAAGGCAGTCGCAAAAGAATTACCAAGTATTGAACCAGTGATTGAAGCAGCGATTGCTTCTTTTAAAAAAGAGGGGCGCTTGATTTATATGGGTGCTGGGACAAGCGGTCGATTAGGCGTATTGGATGCTGCGGAGTGTGTACCAACGTTTGGCGTTTCACCTGAAATGGTCGTTGGTTTGATTGCAGGTGGCGAAGCGGCTATGACGGTCGCAGTTGAAGGCGCTGAAGATTCACTTGAATTAGGGAAAGAAGATTTGATCCGGTTGAACTTGACAGAAAATGATTTGGTCGTAGGTATCGCTGCTAGTGGTCGTACGCCTTATGTGATTGGCGGGCTAGATTATGCCCGTTCGATTGGTGCAAAAACAGCGACGATTTCTTGTAACAAAGAGGCTGAAATCAGTCAACATGCTGATTTTCCGATTGAAGTGGATGCCGGACCAGAATTTTTAACAGGTTCGACACGTTTGAAATCTGGAACTGCTCAGAAATTGATTTTGAATATGATTTCTACAATCAGTATGATCGGTATCGGAAAAGTATTCAATAATCTCATGGTCGACGTTAAGCCAACAAATGAAAAATTAGTCGAACGTTCGAAACGGATCATCATGGAAGCGACAGAAGCGGATTATGAAACAGCGGAAAAATACTTTCATGAAGCGGAACAAAATGTTAAACTAGCCATCGTTATGTTATTGACGAATAGTGACAAAGAAACAGCAAAAAGAAAACTAGCTGAGGCAGACGGCTTTGTAAAACGAACGTTGTAAGGGGGAAAGTGGAAATGGGAAAAAATGAATTGACTTTAGCAGAACTGGCAAAACAAATTTATGCTGGAGCAGGTGGGATGGACAATGTAGACAGCGTTGTCCATTGTATGACCCGAGTTCGAATGAAGATCATCGATGAATCGCTTGTTGATGTGTCAAGGTTGAAAGCGATACCAGGTGTGCTGGGAGTGGTAGAGGATGAACAGTTACAAGTGATCATCGGACCGGGAAAGGTGAACAAAGTCGCACAAGAAATGGTGGATCAAGCTGGTGTAAAATTAGGAGAAAAAATCCCTGGAACCCCTGATTCTTCTGTTGGCTTATCAGGGAAAGACAAAGTCAATGAACGGGCGCAAGCGATGAAAAATGCGCAAAAATCAAAACAGAAGCCATCGAAAATCAAATCAGTTTTAAAAGATATCTCTAATATATTTGTCCCAATGATCCCAGCTTTCGTTGGTACAGGGATCGTTGCGGGGATTGCTGCGGTATTGACCAACCTCGTAACAGCTGGAACAATTGATGGTGCGACTTGGCAACAGTACATCGACATCATGAACATTCTTAAAAACGGGATGTTTAGTTATCTTGTCATTTACACTGGGATCAATGCGGCTCAAGTATTTGGCGCAACTCCTACGCTTGGTGGTGTCATCGGTGCGGTTGTTATGTTGTTGGGAATGAATCCAGAAGCGCCTTTAACGAACTTATTCACTGGTCAGCCCTTAGCTGCGGGACAAGGTGGTATCCTTGGAGTGATTTTTGCGGTTTGGTTGCTTTCAATCGTCGAAAAGAAATTGCACCAAATCGTTCCCGATGCGGTAGATATCATTGTCACACCAACCCTTTCATTGATCGTGATTGGTTTGATCGAGATATTCTTGATCATGCCATTAGCAGGCTTTATCTCAGATGGCATGGTTGGTGGAATCAATTGGGTACTTAGCGTGGGCGGAGCCTTTTCCGGATTTGTGTTAGGTACATTGTTCCTACCAATGGTGATGTTTGGTTTGCATCAGATTTTAACTCCGATCCATGCACAGATGATCGATCAAACAGGCTATACATTACTATTACCTATTTTGGCGATGGCAGGTGCAGGACAAGTTGGTGCAGCTTTAGCATTATGGGTTAGATGTAAAAAAGACAAAGAATTGACTGAGATGATCAAAGGGGCTTTGCCTGTTGGGATTTTAGGAATCGGGGAACCGTTGATCTACGGTGTAACGTTACCTTTAGGCCGTCCGTTCATCACTGCTTGTATCGGAGGAGGTATTGGTGGTGCGGTGATCGGTTTGATCGGAAATATTGGTGCGATTGCCATTGGCCCTTCTGGTGCAGCGTTGATTCCTTTGATTTCAAATGGCAAATGGTTTGGCTACGTTCTTGGGTTACTGGCCGCTTATGCTGGCGGATTTTTAGCTACTTTCTTTTTCGGGATTCCAAAAGAACAATTGCTGAAAGAAGAAATCGCAGAAGAAGCTTCTGATTATGACGAATCTTCGACTGTTTTGCCTAGTCAAACACAAGCAGTTCAACTATATGCAGTAGCGGACGGTACGGTGCAATCGATCGAACAGGCGAGCGATCCTGTTTTTGCTCAAAAGATGATGGGAGAAGGTTATTTCGTTGAACCGATCAACGGTCAGATCTATGCCCCAACTTCAGGGGTCATCAGCTCGATTTTCCCAACGAAACATGCCATCGGATTGACCACTTCTGATGGGTTAGAGATCTTGGTGCATATGGGCATCAATACGGTTGAATTAGGTGGAGTCCCATTCGATATAAAAGTGAGTGAAGGACAGACTGTCACAAAAGATACATTGTTAGCAGAAGTTGATTTAGCGGCAATCAAAGACGCCGGAAAGGAAACTTCTATGATGGTTCTATTGACTAATATGGAACATGTCCATACGTTTGTTTTGACACATACAGGTGAAGCAAAAGCAAAAACACCAGTAATGGATGTTGAAAGTGTGAAATAACAAAAAGCGCAAAATCCTTTCGATTTTGCGCTTTTTGTTATGCTTTATAACGGTCAACTAAGGCCCGATAGATTCTTTCGACATCTGTTGGTGTACCACGTAATTCATAGTCTTCTACCATAGGGAAGCCAAATTGTTCAGCATATTGTTTTGCTGTCAAACAATATTGATGATTAAAGTTTTTGTTCCCACTACCGATGACACCAAGACAAAGCGTATGATTTTCTTGGTATTCCAAATATTCACGCATAGTCTCTGTCAAAATCTCCTGATCACCGCTATCGATGCCATTACCTCCTTCTAAATAAGTAGGTACAAAGGTAAAAAAAGGTTCAGTTTCTTTTTCAAAGTCGCTATTTTCATGGATCTCTTTCAAATCGACTAAGGGAAGTGAAGCATCTATGTCATGCTGTTCCGCAGCAAATGCCGCTAATTTTTTGACGAATCCTCGGGTATTACCAGAAATTGAGATATATAAGATATTCATGATCTCGTCCTCCAATCATTCTTAACCAGTATAGCATTTTTTTGTTTTTTAGGTAGAGAAGAAAAAATGAAATGACCATTCGCTTTCCTTGTATAATTAGAAAAAAGTAGTTACAATTAAATTTCCATTAGAATTTTTTAGAAAGAAATAAATGGATCAAAGATTTGCTATACTTTGCATATAAAAGCGTTTTATTTTGGAGGATGGGTACATGGACACAGAGCAACAGAGAAAAGGTATTGGGTTGATCCCGTTAGCGGCCTTAGTGATTGGATCGGCGATTGGAGGTGGCGTTTTCGGTATTATGACCGACATCTCAGGATCGGCTGGTGGCCCGGCAATATTCAGCTGGGTGTTAGTTGGGTCTGCCATGATGATGCTCTCGCTGTCAATCAATAATATCAATAAAAAACGACCAGAGTTAGAAGGTGGTATTTTTAGTTATGCCGAAGCTGGTTTTGGTCGATTTGCAGGATTTATCAGTGGTTGGGGGTATTGGCTGACTTGTTGGTTAGGAAATGTGGCCTTTGCTACTTTATTGATGAGTGCGCTAGGTTACTTCTTTCCAATATTTGATGGCGGGCAAAATATTGCCTCAGTCATTGTCAGTACGATTTTTTTATGGGGATATGCTTGGCTTGTCAATCGCGGCGTCGAAAATGCAAGTTACGTCAATGCAATCGTGACGATCTGTAAGTTAGTCCCTCTGTTTTTATTTATTATCGTTGCAATCAGTACCTTCTCACTGCAACAATTTATCAATAATTTTTCAAGTGAGATCATCTTGAATGCGAATGGACAACCGGTTCCTTTCTCAGGACAGATTCTCAGTTGTATCATGGTGATGCTATGGGTATTTGTAGGGATCGAAGGAGCTTCTGTTGTTGGTTCACGAGCAAAGAAAAAATCAGATGTTGGAAAAGCCACGATTTTAGGTATTTTTGGCTTGATTGTTATCTATGTGTTAGTTTCCATGTTACCTTATGGCACGATGTCGATGCAGGAACTACAGACGATACAAACGCAACCTGCGATGGGCTATGTGTTTGAGATGATGGTTGGTAAATGGGGCGCCATCGTGATCAATGGTGGCTTGATCATTTCCTTGGTCGGTGTATGGTTGTCTTGGACGATCCTACCGATCGAAACGATGCGCAATATGGCGGATGACGGATTATTGCCGGCACGCTGGGGGAAAGTCAATAAAAAAGGGGCACCAACATATGCGATCGTATTAACGACTATATGTACAAATGCTTTTTTACTTTCTCTATTGTTTACCGATAGTGCCTATAACTTTGCTTACACACTCGGAACAGCAGCGATCTTCTTTACATGGCTGTTTTTAGGATTGTATCAAATGAAACTTTCTTATCAAAGAAAAGAGTGGGTCCAGTTCTTTGTTGGGCTATTAGCAAGTGCTTTTCAAGTTTGGGCGATGTTATTTGTCGCTTTCAATGAAGTGATGCTCGTTCTTGTATTGTTTTTACCAGGTATCTTGTTTTATCTCAAAGCAAGAAAAGAAAAACAACAAGCTACTCCACAGACAAAACTTGATTATCTATTGCTTTCATTAGTATCGATTTTTGGGATAGTAGCAGCGGCATTATTTGCAACTGGAGTGTTACATCTTTAGAGCAAAGTTAAGTTACTATTTTTGTTTTACTCAATAACATCTGAGAGATTGTCCAGATCATGGTCATTTCTCAGATGTTTTTTCGTGTCTGTTACCCGATAAAAGGATAAAAAGAAGGATCGTTCTCAGGACGATTGTAATGATTGATCAAACAAACAATTTTGTAAGGGAAAATATTGAGAGAAAGATGGTCGAAAGATAAGACGATTGTCTATACTTGTTTTGTGAGTCACAGAAAAAAGGAGGAAATATATGAGGGTAAAAGGGTTGACGAGCTATCAATTGAAATGGATAGCGATTGTCTTTATGGTCGTTGATCATATCAATAGTTATTTCGGGATGCAATTAGGGTTGCCTAGTTGGGTTTCATGGTTAGGACGTTTCGTTGCGCCATTATTTGTGTTTTTATTAGTTGAAGGTTTCAAGTATACGCACAGTAAATATCAATATGCAAAACGATTAGGAATGGCGGCTTTTGTAGTGGCTATTGGAAATGTTATCTATAATTTAGCAACAGGAAATTACATTAGTTCGTACAATAATCAGCCAAACTATTTTTTATTTTTAGGGCCACATAATATCTTTTTGACATTATTCTTACTATTTTGCTTGATGTGGGTTCTTTCTATAATGAATGGGACGATTTGGAGAAAGGTAATACTTTCAGTAGCAGCACTTGTGTTGATGTTCATCACTGTGGCTTTTTCTGAAGGGGGCATTTATTTAGTTCCGATGTTGTTGCTGATGTACTTCTTCCGTGAGAAAAAAGAACACGGGAAATTGATAGTAGGTATTTTTGTATATACGCTGATTCTATTTTGCTTAGCTATCTTATCTTATACACAAATGCCTGATTACCAATCATTGTATCAGTTTTTGACGTTCGATAACGAATTCATGATGGTAACAGTCATTCCGTTCATTATTTTGTACAATGGAAAACTAGGAGGGACTGGACGCGCATTTGACAAGTATTTCTTCTATTTGTTCTATCCGATACATCTATGGATCATTTACTTGATCTATACCTTGATCAACTAAGCTATATTCAATGAAACAAACGAGGTGATTAGAAATAGTTTTTTACTATTTGTAGTCTCCTCGTTTATTTTTATGATCGATATTAATGACTATATTTTAGTTAAGTAGTCAATAACAAAGGGTCGTTATGTAGTGTAAGGAAGAGAACAGCCGTAGAGTACGCATAAAATGGCTTCTTTGTTATAGAATTGACAGAATTTTTGCAATATAAAAATTTTTTTGTAAGATTTCTCTATATTTTCAGTCGATTTTATTTTATAATGAAAAAATATCATGTAATTTTTAGGAGGAAAACGGATGGAAAATTATCTTAGCCTTTTAGGCGTACTGATTGTTATTCTTGGTTTTGCTTTCAAGTTAGATTCGATTTTGATCGTCATGGTTGCGTTAGTCGTGACAGCTTTTACTGGTGGTTTAGGACTTGAAGGAATGCTAGAAACTTTAGGTACAAGCTTTGTAAATAACCGAGGAATGGCAATTTTTATTATCATTATGTTAGCAACTGGTACGTTAGAACGCAATGGTCTGAAGGAATCTGCTGCAACGTTGATCAAACGTTTCAAGAAGGTATCAGCTGGAATGATCATCGATATTTATGGTGTTTTCCGAATGATCTTTGCAGCCTTCAACGTTAGTTTCGGTGGTGTAGCCGGCTTTGTCCGTCCAATCATCATGCCGATGGCGTTAGGTACTGTGGAATCAAAAGGATTAACAGTTAATCCTGAACATGAAGAGGAATTAAAAGGGATGTCTTCAGCAATGGAGAATATCTGCTGGTTCTTTGGGCAAGTGCTATTTATCGGTGGTGCGGGTGCTTTATTGGTTCAATCCACATTGAAAGATTTAGGCTACGAAGTTACCCTTGGTCAGTTGGCGTTGGTGCAAATACCAGTCGCAATCACTGCGCTGATCGTAGCGAGTGTCTATTTCTATTTAAAAGAAAAGAAATTAGCGAAGAAATACTATCCAGGAAAGGAGAAATAAGATGGGTTTTTTAGACTTTTTTACAAATTCTGAAGTATTACTAAGTGAAAAATTATTAGAAATCTTATATATCTTGATGGGGCTAGTTTTGATCTATACAGGTCTTCGTAATGCTTTTGATAAAAGTAACCCTCATCGATTTGGTTCTGCCTTTTTCTGGACAGTTTTGGGTGTCGTGATTGCTGCTGGTCGTTGGATATCGCCAATTGCCAATGGGGTATTGATTTTCGCGATGACGATCCCAGCTATCACGAAAAAGGTGAGCAAGGGTGCAAGTCGTTTGCCATCAAAAGAATATATGGAAAAGATGTCAGACAAGTTAGGCATGAAAATCTTTATTCCCGCATTGAGTATCGGGATCTTTGCCATTTTATTCGCCCTGTTCACTGATTTAGGTGCTTTAGTCGGTGTTGGTGTGGGGGTATTCGTAGCGATGCTGATCTTGATGTTCTTTTCAAGAGACAACCGCCCAACAACCTTCTTAGATGATGCATCAGACATGTTAGGGACAGTTGGTCCTTTAAGTATGTTGCCGATGCTCTTAGCTTCACTTGGTGCGGTCTTCACGAGTGCAGGAGTTGGTACAGTGATCTCCAGTGCTGTCGGTACGATCGTTCCTGAAGGGAATGTCAATATTGGGATCATCATCTATGCGTTAGGAATGGTTCTATTTACAGTGATCATGGGGAATGCTTTTGCGGCAATCACCGTCATGACAGTAGGTATCGGTGCTCCTTTTGTCTTTAGTCAAGGAGCTAATCCAGCGCTGATCGGAATGGTCGCATTGACATGTGGTTTCTGTGGAACATTGCTAACACCAATGGCTGCCAACTTTAATGTGGTACCAGTAGCAATGTTGGAAATGAAAGATAAATACGGCGTGATCAAGAATCAATTGTTTGTTGCTGTATTCATGCTCGTTTTCCAAATCGTATATATGATTTTATTTAAATAAGTTTATTGAGCGAAAAAGAATCAACGATTTCCGTTAAATATGGAGAAGATTGATTCTTTTTCCGAACATCAAAACATTTCAATATTGTCCATTTTTTGTTAAAATGGACAGACACTGAACCATTCGAATAGGAACGAATGATTCCAAGTGCTGGATCGCGTCACAACTAACAAATTTTTGTTTGTTGGTTGAGTAAATCTTTTGATGATGAAATGACGTATTAAATTGATAGAATAATGGAGGAATGGAACATGAAAGTACTCGTAACTGGTTTTGATCCATTTGGTGGAGATAAAGTAAATCCTGCCTATGAAGCAGTCAAAAAAATGCCGTCTGAGATTGCCGGCGCAGAAATCATTAAATTGGAAGTTCCCACTGTCTTTGGTAAGAGTGGGCAAGTCGTGAAAGAAGCCATCCAAGAACATCAACCTGAGATCGTGATTTGTGTCGGTCAAGCAGGGGGACGTTCAGCAATTTCTTTTGAACGAGTAGCAATCAATCTAGCAGAGGCACGTATTGCAGATAATGAAGGAAACCAACCTTTTGATACACCATTAGAAGCAGACGGACCAGCTGCTTACTTTACCTCATTACCGATCAAAGCAATGACAAAAAATGTACAAGAACATGGATTACCAGCTTATATT
Source organism: Enterococcus sp. DIV1094 (assembly GCF_017316305.2). Lineage (NCBI taxonomy): Bacteria > Bacillati > Bacillota > Bacilli > Lactobacillales > Enterococcaceae > Enterococcus > Candidatus Enterococcus mangumiae. The sequence continues at coordinate 281,224 of NZ_CP147250.1, read as the reverse complement.
TCTTATACAGCCGGTACATTTGTTTGTAATGACATCATGTATCGATTGCTACACTTGATCGAAACAGAATTCCCAACGATTCGTGGCGGCTTCATCCATGTGCCATTTTCACCAGATCAAGTCATTGATCGTCCTGTAGGGACACCAGCGATGTCACTTGATGATATTGCATCTTCATTGACTTATGCGGTAGAAGCGGCAGTAAACAACAAAGAAGACATTTCAGGCAATGCAGGAACAACTCATTGATCGCAAGTTGAATCAATAGAAGTGGCTGATGCGACTGAACGCTAGTTTAGAAATGTCACGTATGAAACAGCGAAAAGCCGAAACACTATTTTCGGCTTTTTTGTTGCTCTTTTGATTTATCTTACATCCCTATTTAGAAAAGCAGGTGCAAGCGATGAATGAAAGTTGGCAAGTCATTTTTGACGAGTGGTTTCCTAAAGAACTCAAGCAACACTATCCAATAAAAATCTCAAAACAGTATACAAGTAGCCAACGATGGGAAATCTACGAGCGGTTGACGAAAGAGCAACGAATCGTCATTGATCAACATCGCCGCTATTTGATCCATTCTCGTTTTTTGGAAGAAAATTATTTGGCAGCTACAGATTGGGTTTTTTCTGACTTCAAGATCAATCCTTTTTTTCGTACATCAAGAAGGCAACAGAAACTGTATTGTGAATGTGGGCGTGAATTGAAAGTGCAATATATCGTTCGTTCGTCGAAAACGGGCAAAGAGCTAAAATTAGGAATCAATCATTTTGCTGAACATTTACATGTTAGTCCTACAGTTGCAGCATCTATTAATCAAGGGATGACGAAAGTGGATCTGGCACTTGATGAGATCCTATGGCTAAAACAACAAAATATTGCTTTTCCAGAGCGCCTTTGGCAAGAATATTGTTTGATGCTGTATCATAATCGGCGCCTTAAACAGCCCATTCTTCCCGACAAAAAGCTGACTACACGAATCGCTGAATTTCGCCAAGCGCAATTACCGATTTATTTAGCAGACTATCAAGCAATGGAAAAATATATCCAGCAGGTGGGATATCAAACGAAAGATAAGCCGAAAAAATTCCTTGGGAAAAAAACATTGTTTGAGGACTTTTCAGAAGAATTGACGAAAGATGTTGAGAATTTCTTATCTAATTATCAACTATTTCTCCAAAAAGATTGGTCGTCTGTTTCATTTGAAGAAGCAAGCCACCCTTCTGTTGCTTTTTTTGAAAAGTTTATTGCTGATCTAAGAGAAGGATCAAGGGAAGAAAAGCATTTGGATGTTAACCGATTAGCAAAAGAGCAACGTTTTATCCAACCACAAATTTATCATTTTGTTTGGCAACAATATCAACGTTATGGCTTTACAACTGGTTTTTTCGATAGCATTCCTCGGGTAATGAGGAATGGTTTTCTAAAGACTTTACGCAAGGAACGTGAAGAAAAACAGCAAGCTGCAACAAAAACAGTGTCAGAAATAGAATGGCAAGAACTTGCAAAGAAACTCAAACAGCAATCCGTCCGCTCTTTGATGGAAGCATATGAACAAGCAAACTATGTATTTACTTCAGAACAACAGCTTGCATTGAAAAAATTCCAAGAATTGGAATCAGTGATACAAACGATGGATAAAGAGACTAGAATGTTGATCAAGGAATTGTTCTAGTGGTCTCGAACTATTGAGAGAATCATAACGTGTCGATACCTAGAAATAAGCGAGAAAAGTCCCAATCTATTTTTGGTGATTTTCTCGCTTTGCTAATGATTTTGAAAGAACAAATTAATTTCTAGTGCAAGTCTCAAGAAACATGATGTGAAAAGTATTCCGCTTCCATTCGTTGCATTCGTTCTCTTTCTTTTTTGTTGTACCAAGGGGATACAGTAAAGGCTAATAAGTCGTTGATCAAGTAAACTGAGCTATTGATAAACATCGCTAAACTAGCAGAACCATGAGTATATGAGACATACCAGAGAACCATTTGTGCAAGACCGGAAGCAAGCCACCAATAATATTGATTGTTGTAGCGAAGGAAGCTAATGATACCAGCAGACAGACTAATTGAAAAAGCAATCGCATCGATCCAAGGACGAGGATCATCTGTATACGTGCCAATCAAATAACCAGACGCCAAGTAAACCAAAATAGTACCAGCTATGGCGATCAACCAACTTTTTCCACTAAATTGTCGAATTTTAGAAGCCATATTATGGTTCCATTCTTTACTTAACAATACAGGGATATCTAAAGTAACCATATAGGCAATCTGTTCACCGATACTCAAGTAATTTTTAGCAGAAAAACCAACGATAATAAAACAAAGAGCAGAAAGTATCCCTAAGATACCATTGACTGATTTGGCGGCGTTGATCGATAAAATACATAATACACCTAAATTAGTACCGATAAAGGTAATGATCGCTAACCAAGTGATTGGCTGATTGACTAGAGTCATCACTTGGCATCCTAAACTAAAGTAGAATAAATAATAATTCTGTTGAGGCCAGCCTTTCAATTGATGAGTTAAAAATTTTAGATAATTACGCATGTAAAAAACTCCTTGGAACACAATATATAGTGTTTTATTATTTTCTGAACACAAATTATTGTATTCCTTTAAAAAAATATTTCTAGTCTTTCATTTTAAAAAAATATATGTTATTATTCGATTTGATTGTTTTCTGAAAAAATACATTTGCATTACAAATAATGAAAAAGCAGGATAGCCACGCGATGTGGTTCCTGTTTTTTTGTATTGAGGGAGAAAAATCTTTGTTCTTCCTACAAGTCCTGATAAGATAAAGGAAACAAAGAGATTGGAAGTGTAGAGATGAATTTAACAACGATCCACCATGTCGCAATCATTGTGTCAGATTATCAAAAGTCACGCACTTTTTACGTTGATTTATTAGGGTTTGAGGTTATCCGTGAGAATTATCGAGAAGACCGTGGAGATTATAAATTAGATTTGAAATTAGGTGAGATGGAGCTTGAGATTTTCGGCATTGAAAATGCACCTAAAAGACCAAGTTATCCAGAAGCTTGCGGCTTGAGACACTTAGCATTCAAAGTAGAAAGAATTGAAGAAACCGTAGCTGAATTGCAAAAACTGGGCATTGAAACTGAACCGATCCGCATCGATACCTTTACAGGAGAAAAAATGACCTTCTTTTTTGATCCAGACGGTTTGCCCCTCGAATTACATGAATAGGTAACAAATTTGTCACTTTTTCTTCCTTTCATTCGATTTTTTTCTTTTATGATTCTTGCTATTCTAAAAAGAAAACAGGGAGAGAATCGAATGAAAAAAATAATCATTGCAACGTCGATCGCCATCATTGTCAGCTTAGCCGCTCTATTAGGACTATTGGATGCAAACTTTTCCTTTGATGACATCAGTGACCAAGAATATCAAGTTTCATTGCAAAAAGCAGTGACTATCTTACGAGACGAATACCAAGAAGAGAAAGTTAGCCGTATCCAGTTCAACCAATTAAAGGAAGAACAAAGTAACAAAAAAATGTATGAGTATATTTTTTATACTCCTGATCGCGTCGTAACAGTGAACCCAATCTCAGGAAAGTCAAGAGTTGTGGAAGAAAGTCAGAAAGAGCCAGGGCAATTCTTTAGTTTAAAAACGATCCAGCAAGTGAAACATCCGCAGACTGCTATGAAAGAAGCGGTCCATAAAGTCGGAAAACAGCAAGGAAAAGCAAAAAGTTGGGAAATCACAACAAAAAGTGGTCAGTTGTATTATCGGATAGCCGTAGATGGCAAGAATCACTTAGAAGACGTGTTGATCAGCGCTTAAAAGAGAAGGGGTTTCACTTCTCTTTTTTGGTAGTTAAGAGTAAGCTAAAAGTGTAAAAAAAAGAAGGGATTGAGGAAATCATGCAAAAAATGATTTGTCCAAACTGTGGAAAAAAATTCACTTATGAAGAAGTAAACCATATCGTAGAACACGTAAAAAAAGAGATGCCGATCGTTTGTCCCTATTGCCGCTTTGAAGCGAAAACAATCGTTTCGAATGGGTACTTTGTGACACAAAAAATCGAGGATTATCTAAATTAGCTGTTTTGCTCTTAGATTTCATTGTGTTAGAATGAAAAAAAGGAGTGTCAGAAATGATTCGTAATGCAAGAAAAGAAGATGCGGCAGCGATTGCTCCGCTTATTTTAGTTATTTTGAAAGATATGGATCTACCCTTTCTTTTAAAGTACGGAGAAGAAAAAACATTGGAGATCTTAGAAGAAGCAATCACAGATCCAGACTATCGCTACAGCTATACAAGAGGGATCGTTGACGAGCGAGAAGGCAAGGTAGCAGGGATTGCTTATGGTTATACAGACGAAGAAGAGTCGTTTATCGATCAACCATTAGAGAAAGTGTTGCAAAAACATGGTATTTATGAACAGGTGGAAATGTTTGCGGATAGAGAAACCTTTCCTGATGAATGGTATTTAGATTCAATCTGTGTTTCTGAAGAATTTAGAGGACAAGGGATCGGTTCCTCTTTGCTAGAAGCATTACCTCCGATCGTAAAAAAACAAAACCGCGATGCCATTGGACTAAGCTGCGATAAGCAAAACCCGCAAGCTAGAAAATTATACGAACGTCATGGCTTCAAAGTAGTGGGCGAACGTACGATCAGTGGGCATCTTTATGATCATATGCAAAAGAAAATCGTCGAGTGATTTTTGTTATAATACTCAATAGTTAGAAATAAAAGAGGTGTATCTGAAGAAGATACGTCTTTTTTTTTGAAAAAATAAAAACATAATGTAGTACCTAAGTTAAAAATAACTAAAAGTGCGATTAAAGAGGAATTATCTAATAAATAGAATCTTATTTAAATGTGAATTTCTAGAAAAGTTTCATAAAAAGTGTTTATTTTATTGGTTATTAGGAATATAATAACAAATGTTTTTATGTTATGGAAATTCATATATTTATGAAAAGAGATGAAATTATGTTTAAGAACAAGTTTTTGAATCTATTCCTACTATCGGCTTTGGTGATCAATCTGTGTTTTCCAATCCAAGTAATTGCCGAAACATTTATTCCACAAGATCCAGGAAGTGTCTATGATGATTTGACTGGTGATTATGGACTACTAGGAATTGCTTCTCAGTTCCATGTATTCGCAAAAGAAAAAACAACGATCAATGCGCATACAGAGGGCAATGTAGCAACGGATGTGTTATCAGCCACAAATAATTTCGGTACCTCGATCACTACAGGAGATTTAAACAACGAGATCAACTATGCACAGGTTATAGAGAACATTAGCAGTTCAGTCGAGACCTCTGCTTCTGATACCCGCGTGAATGAATTTATTGTGGGTTCGGGAAATGTGGTCACGAGTGAAAATGATAAAGTTGTGGTCAACGGGACGAGATTGGATCATCTAACACAAGATGAATTCTATCAAGATCAACCAGGTCAACAATATATTGATTTTGAAAAGGAATTTGAACGATTGATTGAAGCTTCAGATAAGCTGATGACATCAGACTCATCAAAAACATATACAACTGCTGATTTTCCCGACATGAATAATCGTGTGATCGATTGTACAAGTATTGAAGGTGATGAACCTTTGATCATCAATGTGGATGCTTCGGTTCTTGCAATGAACACACCATTGCGAATCAATAATCCTGATGGGAAAGTGATTGTCATAAACGTGGTGGATGTACCAGAAGATTTCACTGTGCATTCACAAATCCAATATAATGATCGCTCAAACCATCAAACAGAAGATTTTTCTGATGCCAATATTTCTTGGAATTTTGGGACTAAAACTGGACAACTGACAATTGATGCACCATTTCAAGGAACGATTATTGCCCCTTGTTCGGATATCACGGTCAACCAAAGTCAGGATGGAACGATCATTGGGAAAAATGTTACTTTAAATGCCACAACAAACCGTTGGGATCCAAATGAAATTTTTCTTGCCACAGATACGGATGATAAGACAGGTGAAAGCAGTACCGAGCCAAGCACGAGTGAAAGCAGTACAGAACCAAGCACGAGTGAAAGCAGTACAGAACCAGGTACAAGTGAAAGCAGTACAGAACCAAGCACGAGTGAAAGCAGTACGGAACCAAGCACAAGTGAAAGCAGTACGGAACCAAGCACAAGTGAAAGCAGTACGGAACCAAGCACAAGTGAAAGCAGTACGGAACCAAGTACGAGCGAAAGCAGTACAGAACCAAGCACAAGTGTAAGCAGTACAGAACCAAGCACAAGTGAAAGCAGTACGGAACCAAGCACGAGCGAAAGCAGTACGGAACCAAGCACAAGTGAAAGCAGTACGGAACCAAGCACGAGCGAAAGCAGTACGGAACCAAGCACAAGTGAAAGCAGTACCGAGCCAAGCACGAGCGAAAGCAGTACCGAGCCAAGCACAAGTGAAAGCAGCTCGGATTCAGGAAACCGGGGGCATCATTCAGACACCACTACCACTAGCAGTTTTTCATCAACAAATACCTCTGAAGAACCTGTGAATAGCGAAAAAGTGACAACAGAGAGCGATGGAGTAGATACTGTGGGGACCGATAGAAGTGAAAACAAAGTAGGGGTAGTTGTTGGATCAAACAGCAATAACGGTGGTCCTTCAGCTAAAGATGAACAATCACAAAACCAACAATTTTTCCCTAAAACAAATGGGGAAAGAAATAATTTGTGGATCATGGTAGGTACAATGCTGATTTATGTAGTGACACTTCTTTTCTATAGAAGAAAACATGTTAACTAAAAAACGAACGCAAGGGATTCCTTGTGTTCGTTTTTTAGTTAACATCAAAGCGATAAGAAAGAGGTGTTTCTTTGTCTTTGTTTTTTCGATAGAGCCAATAATCAAGGACAGCAGCGATGCAGATACAAATAGGGGCATTCTCTTCATTTGGGATATCAAGAACATAGTAATCACCGGTAAAGAGCGTTGCTTTGTCCATTTCCATGATGGGTTCATTGAAATGTTGGATCTGATAGCGGTGATTATAGATATCTCCCTGTACAGTCCAATGTAATCGGCGGATATAATAAAAATCTCCTGGCCAATTGAAAATCTTTTGCATCGTACCGACTTTTTCGAAATCTTTGTAAAGTTCAAAGCGTGTACCAAATGTCAGGCTGATTTGCTTGATATGTGCGACTAGATCACCATTCATGGCATAAAGAGACAACGCATCTCCTTTCGTTCCCCAACGGCCGACCATCAAAAAAAGTGATTTCCCTTTTTCGTCTTTGACGATCGTCCGAGTAGCACGACTCAGCTGTTTTTCCTGAATGAAAAATTCTGACATGTTTGTTCCCCTCTTTTCTTCAAACAACTATAGATTTTCGTTGATTGCGCGCAAGATGGCTTTGCCAACACCTGATTCAAGATTTGTATCTGTTACGTATTTTGCGTAATCTTTGACTTCGATTTCTGCATTTCCCATGGCGAAACTAACGCCAGCGGTTTGCAACATGCTGACATCGTTGAAATTATCCCCGATCGTCATCACTTCGTCTAAATTGATACCACGTTCATGTGCGACGTGCGCCACTGCGATTCCTTTTTGAGCATTCTTATGATTGATCTCAATATTGTTTTGTCCAGAAGAAGTCACTGCCAGTTCGCCTAAACTACTGATTTCTTTCCCGACAGGTCCTAAAATGCGTGCCCCTTCTGTGTGGAAGCAGATGATTTTTAACACTTCTAATTTTTCATCAAGTAATAATTCACGTATGCTATCAACATAAGTGATGTGTAAAAGTTCAAGATTAGCGGAAGCCATGGCAATCGCCATTTTATAAGTCAAGTGAGGCATATGAGTCGCAATGGAAGAGGCGAAGCTTTCGATTCTCTTCGGTTGGCTTTCAGAATATAGCCCTTGATTTGTTGCTACTTCATAATAAATGCCATTTGCGTCTAAAATATCCATTACAGTCATTGCTTGGGGACTTGGAATCGGTACTGTAAAAAGCGATTTTCCTGATTTGTCATAGACTTGTGCGCCATTCAAAGTGATCATCGCACATTCGATTCCTACTTCATCTAAAGCTGCTCGTGCTTCTTGAGCGTTACGTCCAGTAGCTACCATAAATTCAATGCCTAGCTCGTTTGCCAAGCGGATCGCGTCAGTATTTTCTGTTGAGATACCCATGTGTGCATCGAGTAAAGTGCCATCCATATCAGAGGCAATTAGTTTGATCATGTCATTACCGTTCCTTTCCTTTTCTCTTCCCTAGTTTAACATACTAATACGAACTAGGAGGGAAGATTTTGACTTGTTAACAAATAATTTGTGAGTTATTCTGGAAAATAGGAGGTGGGGAATTTGAAAAAAATCATCCACAATAGTTGGCAAGATCGATTAGCTGATGAGTTTGAAAAAGACTATTATCAGCGTTTACGAAATTTTTTGAAAGAAGAGTATGCAACTCAAAAAATCCATCCCGATATGTACCATGTGTATGAAGCGTTAGAACTGACTCCCTATGAAGAAGTGAAAGTAGTGATTTTAGGACAAGATCCTTATCATGGTGTGAATCAAGCGCATGGTCTATCTTTTTCCGTACAGCCAGGAGTAAAAACACCACCATCTTTAGTCAATATCTACAAAGAATTGAAGAATGATCTAGGGATCGAACCTGTGGGGCATGGAAATTTAGTAAGTTGGGCCAAACAAGGGGTTCTACTATTGAATACCGTACTAACTGTCAGAGAAGGACAAGCTTATTCACATCGTGGGAAAGGCTGGGAACAGTTGACCGATGCGGTGATTGAGAAACTGAACGAACGGGACAAACCGATCGTATTTATTCTTTGGGGCAAACCAGCGCAGGAAAAAATGAAAATGATCGACAAGAGTCGTCACATTATAATAACAGCGCCTCATCCAAGCCCATTATCTGCCCATCGTGGTTTCTTTGGCTCAAAACCTTTTTCAAAAACGAATGATGCGTTGCTTGCATTAGGGGAAACGCCAATTGATTGGCAACTGCCTAAAACAGTGTAATGATACACCGCTTTCCTGTTATAGTGCAGTTTGTCTAGATTATGTGAAAAAGTTAATTATTATCCACTTTTTGACTGATACAGAAATTTAAAACTGTTCTTTTTTTTAATAATAGTGTATCATGGTAGTTAATAAAAATAACTGGAGGTCATCTTGTGGAATTGTTTGATAGTTTAAGATTTAAAATTGTACGTCGCGGGATCAAAATCGTGTTTCCAGAAGCAACGGATGCAAGAATTTTAGGAGCAGCAGCACGTTTAAAAGCAGAAGAATTAGTTGAACCGATTTTGATCGGTAGTAAAGAAGAGATTGAAGCAGCGGCCAATGCACGTGGTATCCAAACATCTAACTTCACGATCATCAATCCAAATGATTATGAAAAATGGGATGAAATGGTTGAAGCTTTTGTTGAACGACGTAACGGAAAAGCAACAAAAGAACAAGCTGAAAAAATCCTAAAAGATGTCAATTATTTTGGAACAATGCTTACATATATGGGCATTGCTGATGGTATGGTTTCTGGTGCGATCCATTCGACTGGAGATACAGTACGTCCAGCACTACAAATCATCAAAACAAAACCAGGTGTAAGCCGTACAAGTGGTGCAATGATCATGGTTCGCGGAAGAGATCAAGAAAAATATGTCTTTTCTGACTGTGCAATCAATGTAAATCCAAATGCACAAGAATTAGCAGAAATCGCTGTTGAGTCAGCAAAAACAGCTGAATTATTTGATATCGATCCAAAGATCGCTTTGATGAGTTTCTCAACAAAAGGTTCTGCCGCAGCTCCTGAAGTAGACAAAGTTGTTGAAGCAACTAGAATTGCGAAAGAATTAGCACCTCAATATACGATTGATGGCGAATTGCAATTTGATGCGTCATACGTACCAGCAGTCGCACAATTGAAAGCTCCTGACTCTAAAGTCGCTGGTCAAGCAACTGTCTTTGTTTTCCCAGAATTACAATCAGGAAACATTGGCTACAAGATTGCCCAACGTTTTGGTAACTTTGAAGCAATCGGCCCAATCTTACAAGGTTTGAACAAACCAGTAAGTGATCTATCTCGTGGTGCCAATGAAGAAGATGTTTACAAATTAGCGATCATTACAGGCGCACAAACATTATTAGATTAATCGAACAGTGTAAATAAAAGGAAAAGAGAAAGGGAGAACGGATGATTCCTGACTCTTTTCTTTTTTTTTGTTGGATTACACGTTATACTGACAAAAAAGAATGAGGAGAAATGAAGATGATTGAATTAACAAGTGTAGCGATGACTGATCAACTAGCAGAAATCATCGGAAAAGTTGCTCATCCAGGAGATAACCTAGTCTTGACTGGGGATCTTGGTGCAGGTAAAACGACACTGACTAAAGGAATAGCTAAAGGATTAGGAATCGATCAAATGATCAAAAGTCCGACCTATACGATCATTCGAGAATATACGCAAGGAAGATTACCTTTGTATCACATGGATATTTATCGTGTTGCTGCTAGCGGTGCTGATCTAGGTTTGGATGAATATTTTGAAGGTGAGGGACTATCTGTCATCGAATGGGGAAACTTATTAGAAGATGCTTTACCTGAAGATTATTTGGAACTGATTCTTGAAAAAAGTGATACAGAATTAGAAAAAAGGTATGTGAAATTCCAATCATATGGATCAGAGAGTCAAGCGTTTGAAAAGCGTATCCTTGAAGCATGGGCGGGTAGCTATGACAAGTGAGGTCGAATTGACGCTCAAAGAAGCCGATGAAAAGGATGCCCAAGGATTATTAAAGATGCTAAATCAAGCGAAACAAGAGACGGATTACTTTATTATTGATGAGCGTTCGCTTGGAATGAGTAAAGAAGTGCTCGCAGTTGAGTTGACCCGAATAAAAGAAAGCACAGAATACTTATTGTTTTTAGCCCTTATTAATGAACAAGTGATCGGTGTCGTTTCTGTTGCCCCTAAGTCTGAGTTACCTGAACAAGGTGAAATAGGGATCAGTATCTTGAAAGAATATTGGGGGATGGGCTTAGGAACGATCCTTTTAGAAGAGGCAATCATCTGGGCAACGGAAAATGAAAGCTTTAATACATTGGTACTTGACGTATTGGCCGATAACCAGCGAGCAATCCACCTGTATCATAAAATGGGCTTTCAAGAAGAAGCACGAAGCAATATTGAATTAATCGAACAAGATAAAGTGCCAACGATCAAGATGAAAAGAACGATTGAGGCATGAAGTGAAGATGATTTTACAAAACAAGAACCTGAAAAGTCGACCACTTTTCAGGTTCTTATTTTATTTTTAGACACATGTGATCGTCCATTTAGCTAGTAGAACTATTTTACTGTCACTAATTTTTTCAAAGGGTCTGTCCCGAAATATTTTTCCTGATACAATAAGATCTCCGCACAAGCTCGGCTATCTTCTAACGCATCATGGTGATTTTTCAATGTGATATCTAAATTCTCGCAAACCGTATTTAATCGGTGGTTAGGCATTTCAGGAAATAATCGTCGGCTTGTTTTGACCGTACATAACGAAAGATAATTAGGTTGGGGCAGTCGGTAGTAATCCAAGCAACCAGCCAATACTTTTGTATCGAAGGCAGCATTATGGGCCACAACTAATCGGTTTTTTTGGAAATACTTTTCGATTTTATGCCAAACATCTGGAAATTTAGGTGCCTGACGTACATCTTCAGGACGGATACCATGGATTTGGATATTACGCCAGAAAAATGGTGTTTCTGGTTGGATCAAGGTATAAAATTCATCGACAATCTGACTGTTTTCCACTTTCACAAGTGCTAAAGAGCAAGCGCTATGGGATTGATGGTTCGCAGTTTCAAAGTCCATCGCGATAAAATTCATTTTCAAATAAGCCTCCTTTAAAAAATAAACCATAACATAAATTTCTAAAAAAAGAAATAGCGTTTAACATTATGTAAAAAAGTAAATTCTGTCAGGTTCAAGGATCTCAGGAAGAAATTGGGCTACCCAATTTCTTCCGTTGCTATCCCTATTTGCTATTCGATGATCAGTTCGACAGGGCAGTGGTCACTACCTAAAATCGTGGTATGGATTTTTGCATCAACTAAGCGTGACGTCAAATCTTCACTCGTCAAGAAGTAATCAATACGCCAACCTGCATTATTTTTTCGTGCATTGAAGCGGTAGCTCCACCAAGAATAGACACCCTCTAGGTCTGGATAGAAGTGACGGAAAGTATCCACAAAACCATTATCAAGTAAATGGGTCAACGCTTCTCGTTCTTCAATTGAGAAACCAGCACTTTTTTGGTTTGTTTTCCAGTTTTTCAAATCGATTTTCTCGTGGGCAACATTTAGATCCCCACAGACGATTACCGATTTCTGTTTTTTCAACTCTTCTAGATAATCGTAGAAAGCAGCTTCCCATTCTAAGCGATAATCCAGTCGTTTCAATTCATTCTGTGAATTTGGCGTATAGCAAGTCACTAAGTAAAATTCTGGATATTCTAATGTGATCAAACGTCCTTCTTGATCATGCACATCGATCCCCATGCCATAAGAAACGTTCAATGCCGGTTCTTTCGCAAAAATCGCGGTACCTGAATATCCTTTTTTAACCGCATAATTCCAATATTGATGGTACCCGGGTAAATCTAAATCGATTTGTCCTTCTTGTAGTTTTGTTTCTTGGAGACAGAAGAAATCTGCATCAAATTCCTTGAATGTTTCTAAAAAATTTTTATTGACGATGGCTCTTAAACCATTAACGTTCCACGAAATCAGTTTCAAAAAAACACGCTCCTTCTCTATCGTATCTATGCGATTATATTGTACCTCATTTTTATTAAAAATAGTGTAAGATAAGAGTAATAATAGATACCAGGAGGGAAAAGATGAAAATTGGTGTAGTAGGAGTAGGGAATATTGCTGAAAAAGCATATTTACCCACATATGCAGAAAAACAAGGAATGATCGATTTTTATTTTGCGACACGTAATCAGGAAACGAAAGAGCGTCTGAAGAGAACCTATGGATTTACTCATTTGTATGAATCGCTTGATGAGCTAGTCGAACAAGGAATTGAAGCATGTATGATCCATGCGGCGACAAGCGTTCATTTTCAACTGGCAAAAAAATGTTTAGAAAATAAGATCCATGTTTATATCGATAAACCGTTAAGTGTTGATCTTCGAGAAATCGAAGAGTTACAGCAATTGGCAAAACAGCACCAAGTAACTTTGATGGTTGGCTTCAATCGTCGATTTGCGCCAATGGTCGAACAATTAAAAGCGATTCCAGAAAAGCGCTTGATCCAGTTACAAAAAAATCGCATTGCAGCAAAAGAAACGACTGCTTTTGTGATTTACGATCTATTTCTGCATCTGGTAGATACAGCAGTATATTTATTGGATGAGCCTATGATCAAAGCAAGTTCTCACATTAGAGAAAAAGAAGGCTTTATGGAAGTGGCGACGTTGCAAATTGAAACAGCGAATCAAACAGCGATCGTCACGATGGATCTTGCAAGTGGTGCAAATACCGAAACTTACCAAGTGACGAGTAAAGAGGGAACGTATGAGTTGAGCGATCTGACAGACTTAGTCATCCGTAAATCAAATACGACAGAAATGAAAAAATTCGGTGATTGGGAAACAACATTGAGCAAACGCGGCTTTGTGCCAATGGTCGAAAGATTTTTTGAAGAGATCCAACAAACGACACCAGACAAAGAAAAGTTGAAACAAACTGGCATTTACGATAGCCATGCGCTTTGTGAAGAAATGTTGAATAACCTTTATCGTCATCAGCTTTGAGCAAGACTGGCAAGATTGTTTTAAGCGTGATAGAATGATGAGGACGTTTGAAAAGAAAGGAAAGTCCTCAGTGAATAAAGAAGATATCGTAAGAAAAAATCCAGAGTTGAATCTGTTGCTTGATGAACCATTAAGACATTATACATTTACTAAAACCGGTGGTCCGGTAGATGTGTTAGCTTTTCCAAAAACAAAATCAGAAGTCAAGCAGCTAGTTGATTATTGTCGAGAAAACGAAGTCCCTTGGCTAGTGTTAGGAAATGCAAGTAACCTGATCGTCCAAGACGGTGGGATTCGTGGTGTAGTGATCATGCTGACGGAGATGAACCAGATCCGAGTAGAAGGCACGATGGTCATCGCAGAAGCGGGTGCGAAGTTGATCGATACGACCTATGCAGCATTAGCCGAGTCGTTGACAGGATTCGAGTTTGCCTGCGGGATTCCTGGAAGTATCGGTGGAGCGGTCTACATGAATGCGGGAGCTTACGGTGGTGAGATCAAGGACGTGTTTGCAGAAGTCGACTTATTATTAAGCGACGGTACGATCCAAACGCTGACAAATGAGGAAATGGCATTTTCTTATCGACATAGTGAATTACAAAAGATGGATGCGATCGTTTTAGAAGCACGCTTCCAATTGACACCTGGTGATTATGAGCTGATCAAGGGGCGGATGGATGAGTTGACACAATTGCGTGAATCCAAACAACCATTGGAATACCCTTCATGCGGCAGTGTCTTTAAACGACCTGTGGGCCACTTCACCGGACAACTGATCCAAGAAGCAGGATTACAAGGCTTGAGATGGGGCGGCGCACAAATCTCGGAAAAACATGCTGGCTTTATCGTCAATATCGATCATGCCACAGCGACTGATTACACTGAACTGATCGCCCATATCCAAGAAGTGATCAAAGAGAAGTTTGGTGTGACACTAGAAACAGAAGTACGAATCATTGGTGAAAAAAGAAGTTAAATGAAAGTGGGTGCAGCGATGTTAGATAAGCAACTGCCTTACGCTGAAATTTGGATGACGCGCCCCTTAGAGGAAGTGTTGCCAGATTATCCGCTGAATGAGCAGTATCACTTTGAAAAGTATCGACCAGGAGCAGAGAAAGATTGGGCGGCTATTGAGACTGCGGTCGGTGAATTTGATTCAATTGATGAGGCGCTAGCTTATTTTGATCAAGCCTTTGCATCTTATCAAGAAGAATTGACAAAGCGTATGTTTTTTGTAGTCAACGAAAAAAATGAACGCGTTGCTACATGCACTGCTTGGTGGAAGCTTCGTGAAGAAGAATATCCTCTGTTTCATTGGTTAGCGGTCAAACCGGAACATCAAGGAAAAGGGATCGCGCGAAGTCTGACGATCGAAGTGCTACGCCGCTTTCAACAGTTGACCTCTCAAAGCCCCGTTTATCTGCATACACAGACGTGGAGTCACCCAGCGATTAAACTTTATCAAAGCTTAGGGTTTACATTTATTCCTGATAACTTTGATGGCAGCGTGAATTCGGATTATCAGAAAGTAATGGATATTTTATCCTCGAAAGTAAAAAAATAAGGATGAGCAAAAGCTCAACCTTATTTTTTTTGTTTGTTTCCAGCGGTATCCATTCGCGTAGTTACCCCTTTTTTTCTAGGGATGAAGTTTCGGATGAACGTAAATTTTCGATAATCGTTTCGAGTATAAAGATAGCCGAAGATGCTGAAAACGAGTGCGCCAATAAAGTTGACGAATAAGTCTTTCATAGTATCTAAGATCCCGATATCTAAATAGCCATCATTCATAACGAATTCTTTGGCATTGCCATTTTCATCTTTGTAGGTCACGGTTGTTTGTTGGATATCTTTGATCGTATATACAGTATTGCCATCTTCACTCAGCTTGACGCTATTGATTTGGTCAACATAGTTGTCTTTTTGCATGTCCATCTGTAAGACTTGATCCGCTGAGAATTCGATAAATTCCCAAAAGACTCCTACGGTCATTGAAAAACAAAAAGAGACTAATGCGACTAGCAACGGGGTCAAATTCATGGTTTTGGTATTTTTGTTCAAGAGATAAACAAGCGAGAAACCAACACCACCTGCTAGAAAACCGCTCAATGCGTGTAAAGCTGTGTCCCAAAGTGAAAAATAGCCATAAAAGTCACTTAATTCACCCAAGACAGTGGCACTGAAAATAAAGGACAAGATAATGATTTCTAACGTATTGGGGATTTGGATCTTCAATAACTTTTCTAGTAGATAGGGGATCTCAAATAATAATAAAGTCAATAATAAGAGCATGATATTCCCCATATTACGGTCAATCACTTGGTCGACTAACATGACTACAACAATGACCCGTAAAATGATATAGATCGCATGAGTGACTTTCCCGGCTGACTTACTTCCTTTGGTAAAAAAATGTTTGATTACTTTCATAAATTAACTCCTTCGTGGTTCATACCGATTATACTTGTCTAGCGACAAAAGCCCAAATCTTCTGTTTGTAACGAAAGGAAAAAATTTTTTGGACTGGCTATTTATTCAAGAAATCCGTTTACTTTTTGATAGTTACTAGTTTAATATTGAAAACGTTGAAATATTACTGGTTATTTATAAAAGATGAAGATAACAGAAGTTCGAAAAAAATAAATTGTCTGTTGAATTTGTGAATGATATCACTTATGATGGAGTAAGTGTTAAATTTTAGGAGGACAACTATGAAGAAAACAATTAAAGGGTTACTGACAGTTACAGCAATTTTTGCCTTAGGTGCCTGTACGCCTGATGAAAGCGAATCTGCATCCAGTAGCTCTTCCACAAAAGAATCAACAGAAGTATCATCTGGAGCGTCTGCTCAAACTTACACAAATCCAGCTGAAATGAAAGACGAATACGATTTGATCATCGTTGGAGGAGGCGGGGCTGGTATGGCGGCTGCTATCGAAGCAAAAGATGCAGGCTTGAATCCAGTCATTTTTGAAAAAATGCCAGTTGCTGGTGGGAATACGTTAAAATCTTCAAGTGGGATGAACGCATCTGAAACCAAGTTCCAAGAAGAAGAAGGAATCACTGATTCCAATGATGCTTTTTATGAAGAGACATTAGCAGGCGCTAATGGAACAAATGACAAAGAAATGTTACGCTATTTTGTTGATCATTCAGCTTCTGCAATTGAATGGTTGGATGAAAATGGCATCAAATTAGATAACTTGACGATCACTGGTGGAATGAGCGAAAGACGTACACATCGCCCTTCTGACGGATCGGCTATCGGTGGCTATCTAGTGGATGGGTTATTACGAAATGTCCATGAACGTCAAATCCCGATTTTTGTAAATACAGAAGTGACAGATATCCAAAAAACAGGTGATACAGTCAACCAAGTAACGGTTCAAGTCCAAGGGGAAGAGCCAAAAGAAATCAGCGGAAAAGCGGTAGTTGTTACAACTGGTGGATTTGGTGCCAGTGAAGAATATATCCAAACTTACCGCCCAGATCTAGAAGGTTATGTAACAACGAACCAAGTAGGATCAACAGGGGACGGCATCAAGATGATCGAAAAATTAGGCGGTCAAACAGTCGATATGGATAAGATCCAAATCCATCCAACTGTTCAACAAGACGAAGGGTTCTTGATTGGAGAAGTTGTGCGTGGCGAAGGAGCGATCTTAGTTGATCAAGATGGTGAGCGTTTTGTCAACGAAATGAATACTCGTGACAAGGTATCAGCGGCAATCACTGCATTACCAGAAAAATCTGCTTATTTGATTTTTGATCAAGGCGTCCGTGACCGTGCGACAGCAATTGAGTTTTATGATGAAAAAGGCTATGTCACTACAGGTGAGACGATCGAAGAATTGGCAGAGAAAATCAACTTACCAGCAGAGACATTGGCTCAAACAGTTACAACTTGGAACGAAGAAGTGGCGAATCAAGAAGATACAGCATTTGGTCGTACAACAGCAATGGAACACGACCTTTCAAAACCAAACTACTATGCGATCAAGATCGCACCTGGGATCCACTATACAATGGGTGGCATCAAGATCAATACGAATACAGAAGTTTTAGACAAAGATGGAGAACCGATCACTGGCCTTTATGCAGCAGGTGAAGTCACTGGTGGCTTACACGGAGAAAACCGTATCGGCGGAAACTCTGTAGCGGAAATCATTATTTTCGGTCGACAAGCAGGACAACAAGCAGCAAAATTTGTTGCTAAATAAGCATAGAAATAACGAGAAAAGAGAACCTAAGGCGCATGCCTTGGGTTCTCTTTTTAAACATCACTATAATCGAATAACTGTCATTCCAGAGCTGACTCTTTCCGAACAAGCTCATTCACTAACTGTCAAAATAATCTTTCCGACAGTTTTATTTGCTTCCATATATTCATGAGCTTCTTTTGCTTCTGCTAATGAGAATGTACGATCGATGATCGGACGGATTGCTCCGGTCTCAAAATAAGGATCGATAGTTTCCATAAACTCTTGAGTTAATCTTGCTTTGTATTCGTCACTTCTTGGAGTCAATAATGTGCCAATCAATTGGATTCTTTTTTGCAATAACACTCTTAGATCAAGAGACTCAACTGTTGTCCCTCCAAGTGTGCCAATCAAGACCCAGCGACCATCAATGGCAATCGATGCCAGGTTTTTTTCCCAATACGAAGCGCCGATAAAATCCAAAAGAACATCAACGCCATTGCCATTTGTCAGCTTACGGACTTCTTCCGCAAAATCCTGTGTTTTATAGTTGATCACTTCATCTGCGCCGAGCTTTTTACAAAAGTCTAACTTTTCAGTTGAACCTGCAGTCACGATGACACGGGCTTGTGAATGTTGTTTGGCTAATTGGATCGCTGCGGTACCAACACCGCTTGCGCCAGCATGGATCAATACAGTCTCGCTCTTTTGCAGTTTTCCTAACCAATACAAGGTTTGATAGGCAGTTAAGAAAACTTCAGCAATACCAGCGGCTGATACGTAGTCAAGCGAATCAGGTAAAATGATCGCTCGATCTGCGGGAATAACGGCATATTCTGCGTAACCACCTAAATTCACTAAACCATATACTCTTGTTCCGATTGAAAGCTCAGAATGATCGCTGGCATTCTCGATGACTTCACCGGCAACTTCAACACCTAGAATAGGATAAGGTGCTTGAAGCGCAGTGTTTTCCCGACGCATGATATCCGTCCGATTGACCGCAGCGGTGTGGACTTTCAGCAATAGTTCCCCAGCTTTTGGAACAGGTCCAGGGACATCGATTTCGGTCAAAACGTCTGCCGAGCCGGGTTTTTTCATAGAAATTGCACGCATAATCAAGCCTCCTCAGCAAGTTGTTTGATTGCGTCTGGAACTGTAGCTGATCCTTCAGATAAAACAACGGTTGTTTTTGATATTGTTGGTTGATCCACTAACGCAGCTAATACTTCTGCTACCGTTTTTCTTGTAATCGTTTGAGCTGGTTTTTCATTTGGTTTCGTTAACTGGATCGTCATGACTTCTTCATCGTTGGTCAAAGCTACAGGTTGGAGGATGACATAATCCAATGCTGTTTGATTTTTCAACCATTCGTCAGCGTAATATTTAGTAATGTAATAATCCGTCATTGATTCAGGCCATTTTTCACGATTGTCTGCAAACGCCGCACTGATCATCAAATAGCGAGAAATATTTGCTTGCTCTGCTGCAATCATTGTTTTGATAGCGCCATCTAAGTCGACTTGTAAAAGATTCTTTCCTTGAGAACCAGCAGTAAAAATGACAAGATCACTGTCTTGAAAGGCTTCTGCCATTTTTTCTGAGGACCACGTTAAATCGAAGGGAACATAGGCAATGTTTTCTTCATCAAAAATTGCTTGGTTGGCAACATCTCGCACACCCGCGTAAACTTGATGTTCTGTTGTTCCTAGTTTCTGGATCAAATGACGTCCGATTTGTCCATTTGCTCCTACTACAAAAATATTCATATTCCTCATCCTTTCACTACTTAGCTGTATCATTCATGGTAACATCAAAACATAAAAAATTCAGGACTGAACACTTATCAATAAAAACCAAAAAAGAGCGAGCAGGATGCCTCACTCTTTTTTGATTTTTCGATCGTATCATTAACGCATCATTCGCAGCAAAACAGTAGACACCGCAGCTGTGACTAAACCTGCAACGATCGCTTCTGGCACGCCACTAGTAAAGATAACTGCAAGAATGGCGGAGTAAACAGCATTGATGTTGCTTCCGATGACTTGGGCATAATCTTGTTGGAAAAGAAAGTAGATCAAGTTCATCACTAAAACCGTGTTAGTAAGAGAACCAGCAATCCCAGCAAGAAACAAGGAAAGTGGACTAACTTTGTTCTTCGTCAATTTTTGGATGCCTTTATAAACAAAATACGGAACAACGCCAATCAAGATCCTTGGTATCAAAGCAATGATCAATGCTTTCCAACTTCCTTGATCCGTGCCGATCACTGGAATAAAAGGTGAGAACACAAAAGACAGAGGTGTTGGAATGAACGTACTGCGGATCATACTGATCACGCCAAATGTCCCTCCGAGAAAAGCACCTAGTCGTGGGCCTAAAACGATTGATGCGACGATGACCGGGATATGCATCGTGGTCGCATTGATCGGGCCAATCGGGATAAAACCGAGAGGCGTAACAGCCAGTAAAATCATAATAGCTAAAAACATAGCAGTCAAAGTAAAGTTTTTGGTATTTTTCATCATAACTCCTTAAATACTAGACCGACCTCTGATTAAGCAGAAGTGTGACTTGGTCGATAATGATTTGGTTATCTGCTAAAGCACCTTTGCCGAAATCTCCACAAGCTAAAAGTGATTCTCGTGGTTCAATTTCCTGATAACCGATTTCTTTTAAAGTGGCTAGATTTCTTTGATTGATCGGATGTTGATACATATTAGTATTCATTGCCGGCGCAATCAATTTTGGTGTCTCGGGTAAAAGTGCCATGGCAACCGTAGATAGTAGATCATCGGCTAAACCATTTGCCAGCTTTCCAATAATATTTGCAGTAGCTGGTGCAATCAAAAATAAGTCGGCTTGCTTGGCTAGCTCGATATGGTTGATGACTGAAGGATCGTTTTCTTGCATGACATCCGTGTGGACAGGACGTTTAGATAAAGATTGCAAAGTTAAAGGTGTAATAAATTTTGTACTGCTTTTCGTCATGATCACATCGACTTGGTAACCGAGTTTGACAAGTTGATTCGTGATATCTGCGCTCTTATATGCAGAAATACTACCAGATACGCCCAATAGGATTTTTTTCATTTCCGGATTCCTCCTTATTTTAAGATCGTAGAGACGATACATTGCGCAATCTCTTGCTTGGTGTAGGCTTCTGTAACTTCTCCATTTTTAGACAACAAGTAGCCATGATGGCGTGTTTCATTGATCTGTGTCAAGTCGTTGGCTAAAATATAATCGGTTTGGTTAGTGATCAAGCTCTTTTTAGCTACTTCCAATAACTGCTCTTTTGAGACATCGACTAATAATTTGAACCCAACGATCGTAGCTTTGGGTTGCCATTGGCGTAAAGAACGAATGATTTTTGGTGTTTTCTTCAAGGTCAAAACTAGATAGTCCGTATCCGATGAGATCTTCGCTTCTTTACTTACACTTTGTTCGGTTGCTTCAAGCCAAGAAGACAAGGAATCGGGAGTCAATGATTCTTTACTCAAGCGCTCAGCCAACTGTTGCTCAGACAGACTGAAAGCCGGTGTAAAATCACTGACCGCCATGCTATGGATGATCGCGTCGTAGCTCTTTTCTTGCATCAATCGTTCGAATGTATCTAGTAATTCTTGTGTAGATTCGATGAGATGGAATGTCAAACGTTCAGAATCGCTAGGTTTTACAGCGGGTTGCGTCGTTACGTAGTCGATCGTCACAGAAGGGTGTGTCAGAAAGGCTTCTGCGATTGCTTTTCCTAAGCGTCCACTTGAATGGTTCGTGATCGAGCGGACTTGATCGATTCGTTCGCTTGTGCCACCAGCTGTGATCAATACCTTCATACCGTTTCACCTACAGTGACAAGCGTTCTTCCTTGATGTGTCCCTTCAAGGATTTTTTTGGTCGTTTCTTCCAATTGTTCTAAGGTGATCTCGTTCACGACTAAGTGATCAGTCACAGAAAGATCGGCTAATTGTTGCCAGATATTCAAGCGTTTTTCATGAGGGACGTTGACTGAATCAATACCGATCAGCTGGATATTTCTTAAAATAAAAGGTAACACAGTCGTTGTTAATTTGATTCCACCTGCATTGCCGCATACTGCAGCAGCGCCATCATAGGCAATCAAAGGCAGTAAGCGAGTGAGCAGTTCTCCCCCAACAGTGTCGATGACATAATCCACTTGTTGTTTATCCAAAGGTTTACTTTTTTCTGGTAGAAAGGCTTCAGGATGCACCACTTGAGTTGCCCCTAGTTTTTGTAGCCAAGTTTGCGCTTCTTCTTTTCTCGAAAATGCAGTGATTTTTTTGAAGCCCATTTTGTGTAACATAGCAATGGCAACACTTCCTACTCCACCAGATGCACCTGTCACGACGACATGGTCGTCTGCTTTCATTCCTTGACTAAGTAAGGCATTCACGCAAAGGGCGGCAGTCAAACCAGCTGTTCCTAAAACCATTGCTTGACGAAGTGTCATCGTTTCTGGGAGAGGAACAAGCCAATCTCCAGGGATTTTTTGATAATCACTATAGCCGCCAGGTTGGCTAACGCCTATTCCATAGCCAGTTGCTAAAACTTGATCTCCGGGCTGGAAACGTTTGTCTAAACTTTTCATGACGACTCCGGAAAAATCAATACCAGGAGTCATTGGATAGGTACGGATCACTTGGCCATTTTCACTACAAGCCAACGCATCCTTATAATTGACATCTGAGTATGCGATTTTTACCCAAACTTCATTATTAGTCAGTTCGGGAAATTCTTTGTCGACAATGCTTGTATGGAAAGCTGGTTCATTGTTTACTTGAAACTGTTTGAATGTGTTCATTAGATAGAAGGTGCTCCTTTCGAAATTTTCCTTAATCATACCATAAAGCGTTTCATTTTCTAGTAGTTTGCTGATTAATTTCTATTAAAAAATAGTAGAAGCAACTGAAAAAAGTACGAGAAAATTTCAAGCAAAAGGGTTGTTTTTTTTGCTGAAGTTTGTATACTATTACAGGTGGTAGTAAACTTGGAGTTTACTATTAGAAAACTTCACGTAGGAGGAGACAAATGGAAATTGGTGAGAAGTTACGAAATCTGCGCATCCAAAAAAATTTAACGCAAGAAGAATTAGGGGAGCGGACGGATTTATCAAAGGGCTATATCTCGCAGCTTGAACGGGATTTAAGTTCACCATCGATGGAAACATTTTTCTCTATTCTTGAAGTATTGGGAGTTACCCCAGAAGCTTTTTTTCATCAAGAAACAGCCAACCTTCCTATCGTCTATACAAAGGAAGATCGTACCGTCTATTATGATGAGGAAAATGGGTACGAGCTAGAATGGTTAGTGACAGATTCAAATGAAAAAGAAATGGAGCCAGTGTTATTGACTTTTGATACTGCTGGTGAATATAAAACCTTTGAACCTTCCCTTTCAGAAACATTTATTTTTGTTTTAGAAGGAGAAATCGCACTAAGCTTAGGTGAACAAGAGTATGTAGCGAAAAAAGGTCAATCAATGTACTATCAGGCAACGACACAACACCAATTACGTAATCACCAAAGAAAACAAACAAAAGTATTGATCGTCGCAACCGAATCATACTTGTAATATAGGGGGCAGAAAAAGTGGGAAAACCAATCATATCATTCGATCAGGTCGTAAAAAGCTATGATGATGAAACAATTTTGAAGAAAGTCAGTTTTGAGATCGAACAAGGGAAATTTTATACATTGTTAGGGCCTTCCGGTTGTGGAAAAACAACGATTTTACGAATCATTGCAGGATTTACGGAAGCAACCGAAGGAGATATCTATTTTGAAGGAAAGCGACTCAATGATCTACCGGCGAATAAACGCCAAGTCAATACGGTTTTCCAAGACTATGCCTTATTTCCTCATATGAATGTATTTGACAATGTTGCTTTTGGCTTGAAAATCAAAAAAATGCCAAAATCGGAAATCGAAAAAAAAGTCAAAGATGCATTGCGCATGGTGCAATTACCAGGATATGAAACACGAGAAATCAGCGAAATGTCAGGCGGTCAGCGCCAACGGGTAGCTATCGCCCGAGCAATCGTCAATGAACCGAAAGTTTTGTTATTGGATGAACCATTATCTGCTTTGGATCTGAAATTACGTACAGATATGCAATATGAGTTGAGAGAACTTCAACAACGCTTAGGGATCACCTTTATTTTCGTTACGCATGATCAAGAAGAAGCATTAGCGATGAGTGATGAGATTTTTGTGATGAACAAAGGGAAAATCGTCCAAAGCGGTACCCCTGTAGATATTTATGATGAACCGATCAATCATTTTGTGGCAGATTTTGTTGGGGAAAGTAATATCGTCAACGGTGTTATGATCGAAGATAACTTGGTTGAATTTGTTGGTAAACAATTTGAGTGTGTCGATGGTGGGATGCGAGTGAATGAACCAGTGGAGATCGTCATCCGTCCAGAAGATTTGACGATCACTACACCAGACAAAGGAAAATTAGTCGTAACAGTGGACACTCAACTCTTTCGTGGCGTGCATTATGAGATCATTTGTTATGATGAGCAACAAAATGAATGGATGGTCCATTCAACGAAAAAAGCGCGTGAAGGCAGTCAAGTCGGTCTAGCTTTTGAACCAGAAGACATCCATGTTATGCGTTTCAATGAGTCGGAAGAAGACTTCGACGCACGTTTGGAAAGCTACGAAGAATAGGGGGAGAGAATATGAGAACAATGCGTAGGATCTATTCCATCCCTTATGTTTTATGGCTTGGATTATTCGTGATTGCGCCTGTTTTGATGATCATCTATCAATCTTTTTTTGATATGAGTGGTCAGTTTACATTAAGCAACTATGCCGCTTACTTTACTTCAGGGACTTATATCGCCATGACGATCAATTCGGTCTGGTATGCGTTCTTGATTACATTATTCACATTGTTGATCAGCTATCCGACTGCTTATTTTTTAACAAAATTAAAACATAAACAGCTTTGGTTGATGTTGATCATTTTACCGACTTGGGTCAACTTACTGTTGAAGGCATATGCTTTTATTGGGATTTTTAGTATCCATGGCAGTGTCAATCACTTTTTTGAGTTCATCGGTATTGGGCCGCAACAGATTTTATTTACTGATTTTAGCTTCTTGTTTGTGGCAACATATATCGAGATTCCATTTATGATCATGCCGATCTTCAACGCGTTGGAAGAAATGAATCCTTCGTTAGTAAGTGCCAGTAAAGATCTAGGAGCCAGTAATTTCGAAACGTTTCGCCGTGTGATTTTTCCGTTATCACTGAACGGGGTGAAAAGTGGGGTACAAGCAGTATTTATTCCTTCACTGTCCTTATTCATGTTGACTCGTTTGATTGGCGGAAACCGAGTGATCACACTAGGAACAGCTATCGAGCAGCATTTCTTAGTCACACAAAATTGGGGCATGGGTTCAACGATCGGTGTGATTTTGATCATTGCCATGTTCGTCGTGATGTTACTGACGGGTGAGAAGAAAAAAGGAGGCCGCTCATGAGAAAAAAATTCAAATGGTCATACCTTTATTTAGCGGTTGTTTTTCTGTTGTTGTACTTGCCGATTTTTTACTTGATATTCTACTCCTTCAATGAAGGCGGAACAATGAATAGTTTTACCGGCTTTACTTGGGAAAACTATCAAGCAGTATTCGAAGATACACGACTGATCATTATCGTATTGAATACGTTTATGTTGGCATTCTTATCCGCATTGATCGCAACGATCATCGGAACGTTTGGCGCGATGGGGATCTATTACACAAAAAAACGTCAGGCACGAACTGCATTATTGAGTATGAACAACATTTTGCTCGTTTCGCCTGATGTGATCATCGGTGCAAGCTTCCTGATTTTCTTTACGCTATTAGGCTTTGGCTTAGGATTTCAAAGTGTGTTGCTTTCACATATCGCCTTTAGTATCCCAATCGTTGTTTTGATGGTCTTGCCAAAGTTACAAGAAATGAACGACTCGATGGTAGATGCTGCGAGAGATTTAGGTGCAAACAATTTCCAAGTAGTAAAAAATATTATCTTACCATTTTTATCTCCAGGAATCATCGCCGGCTACTTTATGGCATTCACATATTCTCTGGATGACTTTGCGGTCACTTTCTTTGTGACAGGTAATGGCTTTACTACCTTATCTGTTGAGATCTATTCAAGAGCACGTCAAGGTATCAGTTTAGAAATCAATGCGTTGAGCGCACTTGTCTTCTTGTTCTCAATGGTATTGGTGATCGGTTATTACTTTATCAGTAAAGAAAACCGACCAAAACGATTGAAAAAAAATCGCCGCAACCGTGAGGAGGTGGCTCGTTTACGATGAAAAAATTACAATCTTTGCTTATCGGTATTATCTTGATCATTGGCGTATTGCTTGTGAGTGTTCGGCAATTAGAACGAGCAAGTGGAATGAGTGGGGCTAAAATCGTGACGATTTATAATTGGGGCGATTACATCGATCCTAGTTTGATTACGAAATTTGAACAAGAATCCGGCTATAAAGTGAATTATGAAACGTTTGACTCGAATGAAGCGATGTTTACCAAGATCCAACAAGGTGGGACTAATTATGATATTGCTATTCCGAGTGAATATATGATCCAAAAAATGATCGAAGAAAAACTAGTCATGCCTTTGGATCACAGTAAAATCAAAGGATTGGAAAACATCGATGATCGCTTTTTGGATCTAGATTTCGATCCGGACAATAAATATTCGATTCCTTACTTCTGGGGAACACTGGGGATCGTGTATAACGACAAAGTTTTCAACGAAGAAGAAATCAAACACTGGGACGATTTATGGAAACCAGAATTAAAAGATAGTTTGATGTTGATCGACGGAGCGAGAGAAGTGATGGGCTTGTCTTTAAATAGTTTAGGGTATTCTTTGAACAGTAAAAATATGACTGAACTGAATGAAGCGGCTCAAAAGTTGAACAAAATGACACCAAACGTCAAAGCAATCGTTGCAGATGAAATCAAAATGTATATGATCAACGAAGAAGCATCAGTTGCTGTGACATTCTCAGGGGAAGCAGCTGACATGATGTATGAAAACGAACATTTACATTATGTGATCCCAACAGAAGGGTCGAATCTTTGGTTTGATAATATCGTCATGCCAAAAACAGCGAAAAACCAAGAAGGTGCGTATGATTTCATCAACTTCATGCTTGATCCGGAGAATGCTGCGCAAAACGCAGAATATATCGGCTACTCCACACCAAACAAAGCAGCCAAAGCATTATTACCAAAAGAAATCTCAGAAGATGAACAATTCTATCCATCCGATGAAACGATTTCTCATCTTGAAGTTTATGAAAATCTCGGTTCAGAATATCTAGGGATCTATAATGATTTATTCTTGGAGTTCAAGATGTATCGGAAATAGCAGTAATCCAATCAATGGTAATCAGACAGCATCAATAATTTCAGGGTGTCTTCATTTACCTTTGTCATCATCAGTTTCACGATTTTCTCTCAAAAACGGCTTTATAGCCGTTTTTTTGTTCTTTCATCTTTTTCCTCCAATATTTCTCTCACTGTTTAATACTTAAAAATCTTTATTTATTAGCTATTTCTGTGTCTTGTATAGATCATGAAAAGAGAAGGAATGAGTATATCTCGATTTACTGATGTGGTGTATTATAACAAGTGTGCTTCACCTAGAAATACTAATGGATGAAGCAGTAGCGCCAATGAAGATTGGCATTCAAGGGGGAAGAGACCGGTGATAATTGAAGAGCAAACCTTCGTTTGCGGAGATAACCAAGGATAAAAAAACATCTTTCTTCCTAAAAAAAATTTAGAAAACGCTTGCTTTTATGTAGATTTTATTATACCATTTAGTCAATTGAATGGGTAGTTACTGGTAAAGCAGGCTATACCTTAGTATGCGCGTATATAATTACGTGTGTGTTAAGGTATGGCCTTTTTTAGGAGGTGGAATCTTGTTTGAAGGTTAAAAAGATACTAAACAATAATTCGGTGTTGGTAGGTGAAGGGGCAAAAGATTATATCTGGATCGGGACAGGCATTGGCTTTAAGATAAAACCTGGACAAGAAGCAGATGAAAAGAAAATTGAGCGGGTTTTTGTGTTGCAGAAACAATCAACAGAACGTTTGATGAATTTGTTACAGGATATGCCTGTCGAATATGCGAAGTTAGCAGACGATATTATCCAATATGGAAAACAAAAAATCACATATGAGTTAAGCGATTCTATTTATATTTCATTAACGGATCACCTTTATAACAGTGTGAGACTACAAAAAGAAGGGTTACATTTGAATAATCAATTGTTTTGGGAAATTCGTAAGTTTTACCCAAATGAATTTTTGGTGGGGGAATATGCGGTTCAATTGATTAATCAAAAATTTAAAACAACACTCGATGATTATGAAGCAAGTAACATTGCAATGCACTTTATCAATGCACAATTAAATAGTGACGAGCGAGTTGAAAACATTCAATCATTAACCCACAAGATTCGAGATATTTTAACTATTATTAGGATGCATAACCACGTGGATGTTGATGAAACGAGTTTATCATTCGATCGGTTTGTGACACATCTAAGATTTTTCTTTAAACGCTTGGAAACTCGTACAACTGAAAATTCGAGTAACCCGTTATTGGTTCATGTGATCGAAAAATATCCTGAAGCGTATGAAACAACCTTGCTGATTGGCAAATATTTAAAAAAAGAATTAATTGATGAAGAACAATTATATTTAACGCTACATGTACAAAAATTAATAGAGAAATAATTCAAGGTGTTACTGGTCATGCAGGCAAGACTTGACGAAGTTGTTGTGAGACAACTTTGTTTAGTCTTGCTTTTTATTTATACAAATTTTTGGAGAGGATGTTTGTGATGGATTATCAAGAATTAAATGAACAAATATTAGAAAATATTGGAGGAAAGAAAAATATCAATGCTTTAGCACATTGTATGACTCGTTTTCGTTTCAAATTAAAAGATGAATCGAAAGCAAACACAGAGGCGATTAAAAAGATTCCAGGGGTTGTAACGGTTGTTCAAAGTGGCGGTCAGTATCAAATAGTCATTGGAAATCATGTTGGAGAAGTATATAAAGAATTTGTAGAGTTAGCTGGAATCAAAGATGCATCAACTTCGGAAAATGATGTAGATAAGCCGAAAGGGATTTTAAATAAATTCATTGATATTGTATCCGGCGTATTTACTCCAGTCATTAATGTTTTGATGGCCGCCGGTATGATCAAAGGATTATTAGCTTTACTAGCAGCTTTTGAATTAATTGATAAAGCATCAGGAACATATTTGATTTTGAATGCTACTGGTGACGGTCTCTTTTATTTCTTTCCGTTGTTCTTAGGTTATACAGCATCGAGTAAATTTGGAGGGAAGCCCTTTATTGGTATGGCTATTGGTGCTGCATTAGTGTATCCATCAATTGTTGCAGCAAATAGTGCTGGAGGGGAAGCATTATTCACTTTATTTCAAGGAACAGTCATTGAATCCCCAGTCTATATCAAATTTTTAGGATTACCAGTAATTTTGATGAACTATGCTTCAAGTGTTATTCCTATCATTGCAGGAACTTATTTAGCTGCTAAATTTGAGGCTTTTTTAACAAGAGTTATTCCTCGTATGGTGCGTAGTTTCTTTGTTTCATTTCTAACATTGATTATTACAGTCCCTTTAATATTTTTAGTTGTTGGGCCTATTACAACTTGGGTGGGGTTGTTTCTTGGACAAATGTTATCAGCAGCAAATGATTTCAGTCCAATCATCGCAGGAATTGTGATTGGCGGCTTTTGGCAAGTCTTTATTATGTTTGGTTTGCATTGGGGATTTGTTCCAATTGCAATGAATAACTATGCAACGCTAGGATATGACGTAGTTATGATGGCTGGTCTTGCAACACCTTTGGCAATGGCAGGTGTGACATTTGCAGTTTTCTTCAAAACAAAGAACAAAAGACTAAAAGAAATCGCTTTTCCTGCAGCTTTGTCCGCAGTATTCGGAATTACTGAACCCGCATTATATGGTGTAACATTGGCTAGAAAAAAAGTTTTCTATACTACTTCGCTGGCAGTTGCCATTGCCGGCGCAATTATGGGGATTTTTAACACACGAGTGTACATTAATGGAGGAACAGGGATCTTTGCCTTGCCAAGATTTATCAACCCTGAAGTTGGTTTCGATAATAGTTTTATTGGATTTGCAATTGCTTGTGGAGTTGCATTTGTCGTAGGATTCTTAATTACTTACTTCTATTCTTATAATCCAAAATTGGATGAAGAAACAGATGAAGTTACTGAAAAAGAGAGTATTCCTGTCAATGCAGCTTTAGGTCAAACAGTTTTATATGAACTGGATACACCAATCAAAGGTGAAGTGATACCTCTAAGTAAAGTATCTGATACTGCGTTTTCGACAGGTTTACTTGGTCAAGGGGTAGCAATTTTGCCAACTGAAGGGAAAGTCTACGCACCAGCAGATGGTAAGGTGACAACGTTGTTTCCAACATATCACGCTCTTGGTCTAACAACCGATGAAGGAATTGAGCTATTGATTCATATTGGTATGGATACAGTGAATCTACAAGGAAAATACTTTGATCCAGCTGTAAAACAAGGTGATACAGTGAGAAAAGGCCAATTGCTATTAACATTTGATATTGATGCGATTGCAGCTGCGGGGTATTCATTGCAGACACCAGTAATTATTGCCAATTCAAAACATTATTTAGAAGTTGTAAGTTCAGAAGAAAAGAATGTAAATATTTCAAATAATTTATTTACAGTTATCGCCTAGGAGGAGTTTAAATGAGTGGCAAGAAAAATATCTTTTTATTTGTAGCCGATCAAATGCGTAATGATTCATTGGCACATATGGGGAATCCAGCATCCATTACACCTAATTTAGATGATCTAGTTTCAGAAGGCGTTTCTTTTGAGAACGCATACTGTCAAAATCCAGTATGCGTACCTTCTAGAAATAGTTTTTTAACAGGCTTATATCCACATGTGAGTGGACATCGTACGATGCATTATTTACAACGTGAAGATGAACCCAATATTTTGAAGGAAATGAAGAATAATGGTTACGAAGTTATCTGGATTGGTCGCAATGATGTGGTGCCTGCCGACCGCACAAAAACAGAATATTGTGATGAATATTATGATGGCATTACGAACGAGAATATGCGTGATGCTGAAAATAATCAGATGAATCACTCTGCTGAGATGAATGAAGAGAGTAAAAAGTTATACGATAAAATGTTATCAGGAGATACTTATTACTCTTTTTATATGGGGAAATTACCAGATGGAGAAGGCTATGGAAAAACAGATTGGAACTGTGTAGAAAAAGCATTGGAGTATATCGAACGTCGTAGTAAAGAATCTTCAGATAAACCGTTCTTCGTTTACTGTACTATTTCATTTCCACATCCGCCATATGCCTGTGAAGACCCATGGTATTCAAATATTGATCGAAGTAAGCTGCCTCCGCGTCGTCCAAATATTCAAGAGGTTCCAAACAAGGCTTCGATGCTATACAGTATTAATGAACGACAAGAATTAAACGGTTGGTCAGAGGAGCGTTTTGATGAATTGAGAGGAACTTATTTAGCGATGGTTTCTCGTTTTGATCATCAAGTAGGGTTGATTAAAGAAAAATTGAAAAAGTCGGGTTTATATGACGATACGAACTTGATCATCTATAGTGATCATGGTGATTATACAGGAGATTATACAATTACGGAAAAAGTTCAAAACTGTTTTGAAGATCCGATTTCGAATGTACCTTTATTGATTAAGCCTGCAAAAGGATTAGTAGTAGAACCACGTATTTCTAAAGCACAAGTTGAATTGCTGGATTTACCATCTACGATTGCTGAAATGGCAGAGATCGACTTATCGTATACGCAGTTTGGTAAGTCACTATTACATGTAGTAGCTGGTGACGAAGAACACAAAGATGCGGTCTTCTGTGAAGGAGGACGTATTCACGGTGAGAGACAGGCGATGGAGTTAGGTCATGGACCAGAATCTCCTTACTGGCCACGATTATCAACACAATACAGTGAAGGTCCAGAGCATACAAAAGCAGTCATGTGTAAAATGGGAGATTTTAAATACACAATGCGTCTGTATGAAACAGATGAATTGTATAATACTGCCGAAGACCCAATGGAAATCAATAATTTAGCGGTTTTAGATGAATACCAAGAGTTAGTTCAAAAAATGAAAAATCGAGTTACACAGTTTTATATGGAGACAACAGATTATGTACCTATGAAACGTGACAAACGGTAATAATGATTCAAATAAACAACCGAAGTATCGAGAAACATGGGTGAATTTCCAAAAAGTGAAATACTGGATGACATTTAATGAAGTTCATTCAGTCCTACATGCTTCGGTTTTGAACCAAGAGATGCTTAAACAAAGAGGTTCTGATGATTTCACAAATATGATTCAAGCTTGGCATAACCAAATCGTGACAAGTAGCAAATTAGCAGAAATTGGGGAAATAAAAGAAGATTCTACAACTGGGGAAATGAGTAAACTCTATGGGGTTATTTGTATCGATTTATATTACCAAGGGAATGGTACATTGGATTGTTCGAAGAAAAACCATTTGATTGGTATAAAGAAGAATTGCGACAAATGGAGAAAATTTAGAAGAAAGTAGGGATATACCTTGAAACATATTTCCGTGTTGATCAAACCAGCTTCAGCGCTTTGTAATTTACGATGCAAGTATTGTTTTTATGCTAATGTCAGTTCATTACGTGAAGTACGTTCTTATGGAAAAATGAAAGCTGATGTTGCTGAACAAATGATTGCGAATATTTACAAAGATTTAGAAGATGGTGATGAGTTAACACTGGCGTTTCAAGGAGGAGAACCAACTTTAGCAGGGTTATCCTATTTTCAAAATATAACTGAGTTGATTGAAAAACAAGGTAGACGTGTGCATGTCCGTTATGCGATACAGACGAATGGTACAGTGATAAATGAGAAATGGTGTGTATTTTTTAAACAACATAATTTTTTAGTGGGGTTGTCAATTGATGGACATCCCCTCTATCATGACTTGAATCGAGTAGATCCTAGAGGTCGAGGAACGTTTCACCGTGTTCTTCAAACAAAAGAGCTGTTTGATCGTTACGAAATCGATTACAATGTACTTTGCGTATTAACTGATCCGTTGGCGAAAGAAGCGAAGAAAGTGTTTCACTTTCTTAAAGAACAACAGATTAGTTATGTTCAATTTATTCCGTGTCTGGATGATTTAGACGTATCGGAACGAAATAGCTATGCATTGACACCTAAGCGTTTTGCAAGTTTTTATCATCAAATCTTTCAATTGTGGCTTGCTGAACTTCGGCAGGGGAATTACATAAGTATCAAGCTATTTGACGATATCTTGAATTTATTGGTTCGTCAACAAATAACAGCGTGTGGGATTTTAGGAAATTGTCAGGTGCAGTATGTTATTGAAGCTGATGGGAGTGTTTATCCTTGTGATTTTTATGTCTTGGACGAGTATCGTATGGGTTATATTCAAGAACAAACATTGCGGGAATTATTTTCGCAAAATGTTTCAAAAAAATTTCTTTGCGAAAGAGATCCTTTATCTGAAAAATGTCAAACCTGTCCCTTTATTAAAATGTGCCGCGGAGGCTGTAAGAGGATGAAAGATGCAATGTATGTAGATGAACGTGATTTTTGTGGTTATGCCTCTCTATTAAAAGAATTTGTTCCAAAAATAGATGAAATTTTAGGGATATTACAGGAGGTTTACGCATGATTGTTGGAATCATTTATTTTTTTGTGATTGTAACCGCCAATACGATCGGCGCTGTTTCTGGCATGGGTGGCGGAGTCTTAATCAAGCCGATTTTTGATTTTATCGGCGCGCACACAGTGGCGGCAATTTCGTTCTATTCGTCAGTTGCTGTTTTTACGATGTCAATTGTTTCGACAAGTCGCCAACTAATGAGTGGGCGGAAAATCAATTGGAAGATTGTTGTTTGGGTATCCACAGGTGCAGTACTAGGCGGAATTTTAGGCAATAGTACATTTGAATACTTCTTACGAATTTTTGCAAATGATGATGCCGTTCAGATGATTCAAATTATCCTAACGATAATTATGCTCTTATTTGCTTTTTTCTATACAACATACGATTGGAAAAACTTCCAATTAAGATACAGTTTTTGGTATTTATTTTGTGGTCTGATTTTAGGCTTTTTTGCTAGTCTTCTAGGCATTGGAGGCGGACCAATTAATGTTTCTTTACTAATGTTAATGTTCTCGGTTTCAATAAAAGAAGCAACGATGTACTCGATTTGTACAATTTTCTTCTCCCAACTCTCTAATCTAGTGACGATGGGGGTGTCTTCCGGTTTTGGCAATTTCGATCTAACTATATTGATATATATTGTGCCTGCTGGGATTATCGGTGGGATGTTAGGAGCGAAGTTAAGCAATGTGCTATCTGAGAAAAAAGTAACAACGGTGTTCCAATTAGTCATTATTTGTGTATTGTTGATTAATTGTTATAACGGTTTTCAGCTACTATAAGGAGTGACAAGAATGATAAAAATACCTGGTGGAAGTTATAAAGTAGGAACAAATCACGTAGACGGTTTTGAAGCAGATCATGAAGGACCTCGTTTATCGGTTATAGTTCAAACCTTTTGGATGGATGAGACGACTGTAACGAACGCTGAATTTGCTAAATTTATTGAGGAAACAGGTTACGTAACTGAGGCTGAACGTTTTGGTTGGTCGTTTGTCTTTCACTATTTTTTGAGTGAACAAACACGGATGAAAAGTCAATTAGTTTCCAATATGGTATCGTGGTACGCTGTAGCTGGTGCTGATTGGCGTCATCCAGAAGGTCCAGATTCAACGATTGAAATGCGTATGGATCATCCTGTTGTACAAGTCTCTCGTAACGATGCGATTGCTTATTGTAAATGGGCGGGCAAACGTTTACCAAGTGAAATAGAATGGGAGATTGCAGCTAAAGGCGGGACAAATAATGAGCGGTATCCATGGGGCGATGAAGAATTTATCTTAGCTGGTAAACATCGAGCAAATATTTGGCAAGGGGATTTTCCACACACGAATACAAAAGACGATGGTTTCACGAATACAGCACCAGCCAAATGGTACGAGCCAAATGGACTAGGGATGTATCAAGCGATTGGAAATGTCTGGGAATGGTGTAGCAATCCAGCACGAGTTGATTTGAAAAAATTTCAAACAACAACGAGTGAAGAAATTTGGCAAGCATATCAACAAGTAGATGATAACTTTTACGCAACACGAGGAGGTTCTTTCCTCTGTCATTATTCTTACTGTAAAAGATATCGGATTGCAGCACGTAATGGGAATTCAGGTATGTCTGCTGCAAACAACTTAGGATTCCGTTGTGTAAAATAAGACGATGGCAGAAGTAATCAAATTCAAGAAACAAACTTAATAATCTACAATGTTTCTTTTAGATTTTTGAAACTATTTAAGATATTTATGTAACTTAGTTTATTTGATTTTAGCATGTAGAATTAGAGTAAAATCACTAATCAAAAAATTCAATATAAGTTAGAATCTTATTCTCTGGATGAAATACGAGCAAGCCTAACTAGAAATAACTAAAGAGAGATATCAGAGAAGAGGAAGTAAAAATTTTAATACTCATGTTTTTCAAAAGAAAGCAATTAATTTTTCCAAACGAGAGTTAGAAAGTAGTCCACTCATTTCTTGCTATAAATCAGAATCATAGTTTCCATTATAATGAATAATTACCTGTTAAATGCATCTTGTTTCCATTATAATGGAAACAAAGAGGTGAGATTATGATTGTTAGAAAAAATTATTTAGAATTAATTATACCGTTTGTTGACACTGAACCGATCAAAGTGATGACAGGAGTTCGACGTTCAGGCAAATCCATTATGCTAGAGTTGATTCAAAACTATTTAAAGTCAAAAGGGGTAAAAGAAGAGCAATTTATTATTATTAATTTTGAAGAGTTAATCTTTGAACCATATTTAGAATACCATGCACTAAATGACTATATAGAAAAAAAAATAGCTCAAACTAATTTGAAAACATACATTTTTTTAGATGAGATTCAAGAAGTTAATCATTTTGAAAAAGTGATAAATTCTTTGCGTGCAACTTATAAAAGTAGAGTAGATATTTATATTACAGGTTCCAATGCAAAACTGTTATCTGGTGAATTGTCTACTCTGATTAGTGGGCGATACGTTCAATTTGAAATTTATCCTTTTAAATTTTTAGAATATGTTGAAGGAAGGCGTAGTATTGGAGATAATAGGAGTGAAAATGATTTATTTCAATCTTATTTAGTTGAAGGTGGTATGCCCTTTCCAGTATTTCAAAATATACAATATCGGGATCGATTAAATTATTTAAGTGATGTTTATAATTCAATTATTTTGAAGGATATTATCGAAAGAGAAAATCTCAGAGATCCTGAATTATTAAGAAGATTGTTGAATTTTGTTTTAGGAAATGTTGGAAGAACTTTTTCAGCAAACTCGATAACAAAATATTTGAAAAATGAGGGTCTTAAAGTATCGCCAACGACAATTCTCAATTATCTAGGATTTGCTACTGATGCTTACGCAATCATTCCATTAAAAAGATATGACGTTCAAGGTAAAAAATTTTTGGCTTCTCAAGAAAAATATTATGTTGTAGACCATGGATTAAGACAAGCGATTATCGGTAGAAATGAAGAAGATCTTGAGCTTGTGCTAGAGAATATCGTATTGTTGGAATTGATGGCACGAGGCTATGAGGTGTCAGTTGGAAAAACGAATCAATACGAAATAGACTTCATTGCTGAACGCAAAACGGAAACAAAAATCGACCGTAAATATATTCAAGTTAGTTATTTATTAGCTTCCCCTGAAACCCGTGAGCGAGAGTTTCGCCCCTTGAAGGAGATTGCCGATAATTATGACAAAATGGTTTTAACACTCGATCCATTTACAAGTGATGTCGATGGAATTGCGCATGTAAATTTGATACAGTGGTTATTGGATGATAACTACTGAGATCTAAATCAGTAGCAAGAAAGACAATCTTTGTATCAATAAGAAATTAATAGGGACAATAGTTGCTTTTGTTTTGCAAATTATTTATTCCTATAAATTATTCCTAAAATATCAATCAGAATTTAAGAAGAAGCCGAAGCTGTGTTATAATAAAAACGAAAAAAGGAACTGCGTCAACAGCTCCCTTTTGACAGCACCGTTAAAACCGGTGACAGAATTATATTTTAATTTGAAATAGACGTCTCCCGGAAAAAAGTGTCGGCTATTTCTTTTTGTCGTTTTTGTTGGTCAAGGTTAGGATGCCAAAGATCAGAGTTGCGGTAAATAAACTGAAACGAATCATTAGCTCTAGCGTTGATGCAATAGACAAAAGGCTTCTCCTTTCATAGATTTCAGTACTTATCTCCATTAAAATCTGCTTAATAAAAAATCAGAATTGAAGAAGAAGCCGAAACTATGCTATAATAAAAACGAAAAAAGGAACTGCGTCAACAGCTCCCTTTTGACAGCACCGCTAAAAGCTAGTGGCAAGTGTAATAGTTAACTCAAAGAGAAGTAACCATCGGCTCGCTAAAGTGACGGTTACTTCTCTTTGTCATTTTTCAGCATTGTAACAACCAAGCCAACTAAAGCGATGGTAAACATACCGAAAGCTAAAATTGTTTGGACTGTTTCATATGCGGACAAATAGGCTTCTCCTTTCATCGATTTCAGTACTTATCTCCATAAGCACCACCACCTTTTTCGAAGTCGCCACCGTCATTTCACTTTACTGTCTAAAAAAGTATAGCATATCGCCCTAGTTAGAGTCCTTGAACTTTGGATAATAACTAGTTTTTTTTATTTTTTTTCAAAAAAACTAAATTACAATTCTGCATTCAAAATCTCATTCGCGATCTCATCAGTTGTTATCAAATCAGTAATCAAATGATTGATACACGCATAGTAAATCCCTGACCACTTTTCTTTTTGATATGCAATGGCAATCACTTGTGGAATTTTCTTTAAGTCTTCGATGCTGATACCGATCACATTGGTATTTGATAAGTGATTGACTTCTTTTCCTTGTTTATCGAAGAAGCGAGAATTGATATCACCAACGATATTCAGTTCAAGAAGCTCAGCGATATCTTTATCTGTAATATACCCCATGTCTTGCATCGTATTTCTGTGTTGCGGGGAAGAGATGCTGACGATTGCCATATCAACATGTTTGGCTTCTTCCAACACTTCTTTGATGTTTTGATTGTTCTCCAGCACTTTTTTTGCAGAGGGATCATTGATCAAAGCGGGTGCATATAAATATTTAGATGAGCTTCGTGTTTTTTTCGCAAATTCATAACATAGATGATTCGAATGAACTTCAAAATTATCTGTACCCATTCCACCAATCAGGGGAATAAACACTTTATTTTGATAAGATTCAAATGGAAATTGTGAGACTAATGCTTGGATTGATTTCCCCCAAGACAGTCCAATCGAATGGACTGTCTCGATTTTATTTTTGATCGATAAGGCGGCTGTCTGACCGAGCAATTTTTTGATCTCAGAAGTAGATAAATTATTTGTATCGATAACAGTAGCTGATTTTAAACCAAATTTTTTTCCAATTGATTTTCTAGATTGACGGAATAAACTTCTTCGCTATTGAAGAAGAATTCAATGAATCCTTGATTTCTGGCAGCAACTAACCATTTTGAAATCAAGGATCGAGAAACGCCCATTTTCTTTGATATTTCGACTTGTGTCAAACCTTCTTTGTAATAAAGGGTAGCAACTTTGATTAAGTTTCGTTCTTCAGATTTATTCATTTTTTTCTCCTTTGTGGTCACTGGATTCTTCGTAATATTACATCAATTTTATACCAAATAATTTAAAAATAAAAGAAAATACCATTTGACAAGAAATGTGTCACTTGATATTATGAGTTCGAAGGTATCAAATGACACAAATCGTGTCTTTTGATATTAAAGAGCAAATTTTATCATAGGAGGAAGGTTATGGATTTTTTAGTAAAGCTTTCAGACGGTTTCATCGGGATGTTCCAAGCTGGAGCAGACACATTTATGGGGTTTCTGACTGGGATAGTGCCGCTTTTGATTACTTTGATTTTATTTGTAAACGCTTTAATCAAGATCATCGGTGAAGACCGAGTATTTGGATTTATGCAAGTATGTACAAAATTCATGATTCTTAGATACACTTTGATTCCATTTTTAGCTTGTTTTTTCCTGACAAACCCGATGTGTTATACATTTGGTCGCTTTTTAAAGGAGGAACATAAAGCAGCGTATTATGATTCAACAGTTTCCATGTTACATCCGATCGTTGGACTCTTTCCTCATGCGAACTCAGCAGAGTTATTCGTTTTCCTGGGCGTCGCTTCTGGATATGCTCAAGTAGGAAATCAGAGCGAATTAGGCTTACGCTACCTCTTAGCGGGTTTTGTGATTATTTTGATTCGTGGGATTTTGACTGAAAGAATCGCCGCTGTATTAGCAAGTCGTGACAAGAAAAAAGCTGTGAATGCCTGAATGAAATAGGAGGAGAGCGAATGGGAAATAAAGTAATCGTTAATAAAGGAAATGGTGGCTGGGGTGGACCTTTGACCTTAGTTCCTGATCATAAAAAGAAATATATCATCAGTGTCACAGGTGGAGGCATCCATCCTGTAGCGGAAAAAATTGCAGAATTAACAGGAACGACCGCAGTTGACTCATTCAAAAATCCAGTTGAAAAAGAAGAAACACTTGCCGCTGTCATTGATTGTGGAGGAACCGCTCGATGTGGCACATATCCTCGCATGGGTATCCCAACAATCAACGTTAAATTGCAAGCGCCTTCGGGTCCGCTAGCTAAGTTTATGACTGAAGATATCTTTGTATCAGGGACTACGGTGAATGATTTACAGCTAGTCAATGGTGAGTTGCCGGATGAAGCGATCCAAACTGCACCAACTACTTTAACTGAAAGCTTACAAGAGGAAAAGGCAGTCGATGAAACGGAAGCGTCTACTGCGGAAGCTTCGGCAGATTCAACGAAAAGAAAAGGATTCCTCGGATTTATCGATATGATCGGGCGTGGGGCTGGGACATTTATCAATATCATGTACCAAGCAGGGCGTGAAACGATCGATACAGTGATGACGAATATTATTCCTTTCATGGCTTTTGTCGCTACCTTGATCGGGATCATCAATTACACTGGCATCGGAAATCTGATTGCTCGAGTCTTATCACCATTAGCTGGAAGTTTGATTGGTTTAGTTGTTTTAGGTCTGATCACGAGTTTGCCTTTTCTTTCACCACTACTCGCTCCAGGGGCAGTTATTGCATCTGTGATCGGCTTGCTGATTGGGACAGAAATTGCAAACGGTACCATACCGGCGCATTATGCTTTACCCGC
The DNA here is from genome assembly GCF_017316305.2 of Enterococcus sp. DIV1094. Taxonomy (NCBI): domain Bacteria; kingdom Bacillati; phylum Bacillota; class Bacilli; order Lactobacillales; family Enterococcaceae; genus Enterococcus; species Candidatus Enterococcus mangumiae. Next base: position 240,683 of record NZ_CP147250.1, on the reverse strand, counting down.
TCTATTTGCTATCAACTCTCAAGTTGGCTGTGACTTCGCTCCAGTTGGTATGACTTTAGGAGAAGCAAATCCTGATACGATTTCTTCTGGCGTTCCAGCCATCTTATTTTCTCGCGTGATTACCGGTCCATTAGCAGTTGTAGTTGCTTACTTTGTGTCGTTTGGACTATAAAAATAAAAATCGAGGTGGAAAGATGATTCCCAATAAAATAAAATTCGCATATTTAGCAGAAAAAGGAAATGCAAAAGTAACAGAAATGCCAATGCCAGAGTTATTAGATGATGAGATTTTGGTAAAGCAAGACGCATGCAATATTTGTACAACTGATTACCAACAGTGGCAAGGGTTAAGAGAACACCAAGGCTATCCAATGGCAGGAGGTCATGAAGGGGCAGGAACGATCGTAGCAAAAGGAAGTAAAGTCGGCGCAACGTTTGAAGTTGGGGATTGTGTGAGTGTGATCTATGATTACTGTGGCTATTGTGATGAATGTAAGCATGGAGAAGTCACTGGTTGTGAAAACATCAAGCAATTTGGCAAAAATTATTCCGATGAATTTTATGGGATCTTTGGATTTGCGAACTATTTTATCAGAAAAGCAAAAAGCTTTGTCAAGATGAGTCCAGATCTAGCACCTTCAGAAGCAGCATTTGTTGAACCACTTTCCTCGGTGATCCAGAATATGAAAAAATTGAGAATCAAATCTGGTACAGATACCGTCGTTGTGATCGGCGGAGGGACAATGGGCTTACTCAACGCTGAAACAGCTCGTGCATTCGGTGCGAGAGTCATTGTTTCCGAGTTGATGGAAAAGAAAATTGAGATTGCTGAATCTATGGGATTTGAAGTGGTCAACCCTAAGAAAGAAGACCCTGTTCAACGAGTAAAAGAATTAACCAATGGGAAAGGTGCAGATATCGTGATCGTTGCAGTTGGGCTAACAATTGCTAACAATCAAGCACTAGAAATGGTCAAGCCAAAAGATGGGAAAATATCGATGTATGCAGCGGGGTACCCTGCGCCAGAAATGGATGTTGATCCAAACAAGGTCCATTATATGCGCCTAGAGTTGATTGGAACATATGGCTCTACATTAGAAGATTTTTACGATGCGGCACAAATGTTGAATACTGGCAGAGTCGATGTTTCAAAACTGGTGGAGACACACATCCCATTAGATGATATCCAAAAAGCTTTTGAGACAGCAAGCACACCAGGAAACTACCGAGTATCAGTCACGTTAGATTAATTCAAAAGGAGCGAGCAAGTGATGAAATGTTTGGCAATTGCAGATTTATTCATTGATAAAAAAATGATGGATGACGGTTTAGCGTTATTAAAGGAAAAAGGCATCGAAGTGGAAGTCAAAGAGTGGCAACATGCTGATTTGGAAGCCTTGCAAAAAGACAATATCACTTTGGAAAAACAAGGCAGTGAATCAGTAGATCTCCCGGACTATTTAATGGAAGGAATCGAAGAGTACGATTACTTGATCACGCAATTCGCTCCTGTAGGAAAAAAAGTCATTGATCAGGCAAAAAAATTAAAATTTGTTGGGGTATTACGTGCTGGTATTGAAAATGTCAATCGCGAATATGCGGAAGAAAAGGGAATCACCGTTTTCAACACGCCTGGACGTAGTGAGACAAGTGTTTCGGAATATACAGTAGGCTTGATGCTTTCTGAGATCCGTAATATTGCCAGAGCGGATGGGAAATTGCGTAATGGTGAATGGGAGAAACACTATCCAAACGGTGTTTTGACCCCTGAGTTGAAAGAATCTGTTGTCGGTTTGATCGGGTACGGGGCAATTGGTCAAAAAGTTGCGAACTTGATACGTCCATTTGGTGGGAAAATCATTTTCTTTGATGATTATTTCAAAGGAGAAACAGAGGATACTCAAGTTTCTCTAGACGAACTGATTGAACAAGCAGATATCATTTCGATGCACTATCGTTTGACGGAGCAAACAAAAAATATGATCAACAAAGAACATTTTAAAAAAATGAAAGACTCTGCGGTTATCATCAACAGTGCGAGATCAGGATTGATCAACGAGAATGATTTGATCGAAGCTTTGCAAACAAAAGAAATCACTGGAGCCGCAGTAGATGTGTTTGAGCAAGAGCCGTTGCCGGCTGATCATCCATACTTGGCTTTAGAAAATGTCACCATCACACCACATATTGCTGGATCGACAATTGGAAATTTTGCCAACTCACCGAAGATTTTAGCCAATCGCATGGTGAATGAATATCTTTAAAAAACAGGAGTGTGAGCTATGGGGGAAATTCGTTTAGTGCTGCTCGTCGTTATACTACTTGGTTTGAACGTTATGACTTCGATCAGACATTCTAATTACTACAAAAAGACAGTCAATCAGATCATTCAAAACAATTCAGAAGGATATTTCGGTATTGGTATGACGCAAAGTATATTCAAAAAAAGAAACATTGTGTTGATGGTCACCAGCCTTGATGGTGTGATAAAAGAGTGTCAAGTGATGTCTGGCTTAACGATCTTTGCAAAGTTCAAACCATTTGAAGAAGTAAATGGGCAAGCAATTACGGACATCCCTGAACACCTTCTGAACGGAAAATATGGAGAAGCACTCACACAAGCAATCGAGTTCATTGAAAGTGAAAGAAAATAAACTATTTTGGAGGAACTATAATGACGTTATATGGAAAGCTTTTACAAAGAGAAAAAGATGGTGCGCCAATCAAAGTGGGCGTCATTGGTGCAGGACAAATGGGGTTTGGAATGGTCTCACAAATCTCAACGATTCCTGGTATGATCGTTGGCGGAATCAGTGATATCAATCTGGACGCGGCAAAACGAGCAGCAGATGCATACAATGCGAGTGCAGAGCAGAAAATCAATATTCTGACCAGTACAGATTTCAAAGAAATCGTCAATTCCGATAATGTAGAAATTATTGTTGATGCCACTGGAGTACCGGAGGCTGGAGCCAAAATTGCTTTAGCAACATTGATTGCGAAAAAACACTTAGTTTTATTGAACGTGGAAATCGATATTACAGTCGGGCCATTGATGAAACAGCTTTATGATGCGGCTGGATTGATCTACACAGGATCAGATGGGGATGAGCCTGCAGCAACCGTTCAGATGTACGAATTTGCTAAGAGTATGGGGATGGAGGTATTAGTCGCAGGAAAAGGGAAAAACAATGCACTGAAAGTAAACGCCAATCCTGATACAGCTCAAGCGGAAGCTGATGCAAAAGGAATGAACAGCCATATGCTAGCTGCTTTCCAAGACGGTACAAAAACGATGGCAGAAATGAATCTTCTTTCAAATGCAATCGGTTACTTACCAGATGTTGTTGGTATGCACGGGATTGCGGCTGATTTAGATGGGACAGTCGAGAAATTAGACTTGAAAGAAAACGGCGGGATCTTAAATAATTTTGGTGTGGTTGAGTATGTGGATGGCATTGCGCCAGGAATCTTCTGTATCGTTAAGGGACAAAATGAAGGCGTCCAGCATGAATTGAACTATCTAATGAAAAAAGGGGAGAGAGATCATCACCTCTTATACCGTCCGTATCATCTATGCAGTTTAGAAACACCATTGACGATTGCTCGAGCAGTCTTAGAAAACGATACAGCTATCGTGCCTATGGGCGCACCAATTTCTGAAACAGTTGCTGTAGCGAAGCGTGATATCAAAGCAGGTGAGAAAATTGATGGTATCGGTGGTTATTGCGTCCGAGGTGTACTTGAAACACATGCAGACATGAAGAAAAATGGCAATGTGCCAATCGGATTAGTCGGCGGTGGTTCAGTAGCAAAACGTGACATCAAAGGTGGTGCGTTCTTGACAATGGACGATATCGAACTGGATGAATCGACAACAGTGTTCAAGATCCGTCGATTGCAGGACGAAACATTCGCGTAAGATTAGGAGGCTGACGATGCATAAAACGAAGATAACTCAGATTGGTCATATCGTTGAAGATTTTGCTGAAGAATTTTTATTGGTTCTTTTTGGACCTGAAGCACCACCTGAATTAAGAGATATTTGTGTGATCCATGAGAACGTGACAAAGCCAGAGAATGTGTTGAGAAAAAACGCTACGCTAAAAATTGGTCAAAATAAATATCGAATACTTGAAGTTGGCTCAGACGCGAATGCGAATTACGAATCACTAGGACATATCTCGGTTTATTTTAGAGAAACTGAAAATAATGAGATCCTTCCTGGAGCAATTTTAGTGGAGCCAAAAGTTTTTCCGATACTTGAATTGGGAGACGAGATCACGATTGAATGATAATTGAAAAAGTAAATTTTGTTTGACTGATTGTTATGATGTTTGATCAATGAAAAAAATGGTTGAAAAATATAATCAAGAATCACTCAAAGCTACTGTAAGCTTTGAGTGATTTTTTTGGCGTACATTAACCTGTTACGAGAGGGATTTAATGATGAAACTAAAATAACGATGATAAACTATCGGATATTGCTTGAAGGAATAAATATTCGTGATTTCTGGATAATAAATCGAGTATTGTCGATCACTTATTTGAAAAAAAATAGACCTTTCTAATCATTTTATTTCTAAAAAAAGACGATACTTCGAATGTGGAGTGTTTTTCTATCATCTGGAAACATTATAATCTCCAATAGATACATTAAAAAAGAATGTTTATGGAAAAGTATTTTAACTGCGATGTAATCAGTAGCATATCGATAGTTTTTTATCCAAAGAATGTAAACGGATTTATTTAAGTTGGAATCAAAGGAATGGTATTAAACATAACAATATTTTAATATCGATCGTTGCTTTATTTTCCAGGAAAGTAATATAAAAAAACTTTTTATTAAATATCAAATTATGCATAATAAATAAAAAACATAAAATTATAAAATGATTAGAGTTCTTTAATTTTAAGAGTTTATTAAATAGCTAAAAAATTCAATTTTAAATCAATTTATGAGATAATTAATATATAAATTAAAATAAGATTAGAATTAGGAAGGCGGATTATTATGGTTAAGTTGAACAAGAAAAAACTGATGGCAAGTGTGCTTTTAAGTTCGATGGTATTTGCGCAAACAGCGCCTACTATTGCAAGCGCTTTAGAAGAGAGTGATCCAAACAGGAAAACTGTGATTGAAGCAGAGTCAATAGATGAAAAAATAGAAAATAGTAACGATGAGACTTTGATTAATCAAGTGGCACCCGACGAATTAGAGGTTCTGGAAGAAGCAAGTAATGTGGAAACCATTCCTGAAGACATTGACCAAGAAACAGTAGAGACAACCGAACAGCTGATTGAAGAGCAGCAGACATTGTTGGAAGAAATGGAAGAGCAAAATGAAACGGTGATTGAATCATACTTTTCTGGAGCGGGTGATGGTTCGATCAGCGCACCATTCCAAATCACTACTGAAGCTGAATTACATGAAATGCGAAATGATTTAACGGCGCATTATCAATTGATGAATGATATCACACTAACTTCAGAGTGGATACCAGTTGGATATGGATTAACTTTAGCGACAAAATTCACTGGAAGTTTTACAGCTGAACCTGGGACAGTTATCCATAATGTGAGAGTTAACTCTGGTGCGCAAGCTGGTGATGTGAGCAATCGAGGATTTTTTGGTGTAGTAGATGGCGCAACGATTTCAGGGATCACTTTGGAAAAGCCGCACATTGTGGGCGGGCTGAATGGGCTCAATACTGGAGGGTTGATTGGACAAATCAACGATCAATCTGGGAATCCAACAACCGTCACTGATTCTGCTATCAGTGGTGGAATTATCGAAGCGACTGGTGGGAGTGTTGGTGGGCTCGTTGGCTACATGGCGAATAGGGTCTCTGGTACTATGGTTCTTCGTTCTTCTTCTTCAGCAACGATCACAGTAAATGCGAATCCTAACATGTACCCTCAAGCAGTGGGCGGTTTGATCGGAATAAATGGGAATGTAGTAGTGGACAGTTATGCGACAGGCAATGTCACAGCAAACGCAACCAATACAGGTGGCTTGGTTGGTTTAAATAGCTTGGGCGTCGTTCGTCGTTCATATGCCACAGGAAATGTCGATGGTCAAGATAATGATAACATTGGTGGTTTGATCGGTGGGCAGGATTTCTATAGTACAGTGGTGGATTCTTATGCGACAGGAGATGTTATTGGACGAGAGAATGTCGGTGGGTTCATCGGAGCAGTTTATTCATACAATACCGTAGTAGCACGCAACTATAGTACAGGAAGCGTAGTTGGTACTAGTTATGTCGGTGGATTTATCGGTAACGCTGATAATTTGACTATCGAAAATAGCTTCGGAATGGGTGATGTGACGGGAGATTCGAATGTAGACCATTTTGGCTTAGGTGGTACGAATAGCAATAACTTCTACTATAATAATGCTGAAGTGCGCTCTCAAGGTATGCTAGTGAGTGGGCAAGTTACCCCAAACGTTATTGAGCCGTTAGATGTCATTGAATTACGAACACAAAGTACTTATGAAGCGAATGGTTGGGATTTCGGTAGTACTTGGGTGTGGGATGCTGCATCTAATTATCCTAAGTTAGGACTAGGTAACGAAATCGATACGTTACCGATCGATGCGTTAGGCGAAACGCTTCAAGTTCCGTATGGTGGAGCAGAAACAAGGATTCCGCTCATTGAGGCATTTTCTTTATTTGGTCGCGGAGGAAATCCAGAAGATTACCTTTTTGAAACAGATGCGGATGGGGTCAGTCTTTCAGATGATGGCGACTATTTGATTTTGGAGATCACGAGTATTGGTACCTATGAGATTACGGCTACACCAATCAACCGTCTGACTACGTTAGAACCTGGACAGAATTGGAATAAAGCAATCGTTGAAATCACTCCAGGAGAAATTGTTCTAGAAAAAGGAACGGTCTATACTCGTGCCTTTAATGGGACGACAGGAATCGATCATTTTGATGCACCAACGTTAAGTGGGCTAGCGCCAGGAGATGAAGTGACTTGGATAGAAGGAGACTTCCAGTATACGGATAGTGCTGCTGGCACAAATACGATTGAAGGAGCAAACTGGACACTTGATTGGGGAACGATCGACAACTCCAACTACGTTATTACAGGATTGCCCACTATTGGATCTGACGAGTACCTTGTCACCGATATTTTTGATGTAGAAGCAATTACAAAAGCAAATGGTGCATTCTTGAAAATTGACGAAGAGCTAGCGGCACAAAACAATACCCATGAAGTGATCACGATTGCGGGAACAGCGCTTCTTCATCACGACGATACACCAGATACACCTGGTGAACAGTGGTACCATGACCATGCAGAGGAATTACTCCAAGATGTGACCTTCTTGATCTACGACACAGATCCACAAGCGAATCCATTGGCACGAGTGGTTGCTTATGCAGATGGGATAGCGGCAGTAGACGGCGCATTTGTAGGTTTAAGTGCCAACACCACGTATTGGATCACTGCAACTTCAGATGAGAGTGCGAACTTTAACGCAGGGGAAGAATCGGATCCAATCGTTCTTACTACGTCACTTTCAGGAGACAATGGAGGAAACGGAGATAATGGTGGAGATAACGGGGGCAATGGAGGTACCGGCGGAAATACTGGAAATACCGGAAACACTGGAAATAATATCAGCGCTCCTTCAGGGAACAATCAAACTGGGACGATTCCAAATGGTGGAAGTGTGAATACTTCTGGAAATGGTAATGGAAGTATTCCTACGAATGCTGCATCAGCCGGAAATAATAGCAGAAGTGGTAATTTACCGAAAACTGGTGAAGTAGCGAGTACATTCGTATTGCTTGGCTTTGGTGCGGTAGGCACAGCGTTAGCTAGTTGGCTGAAACGTAAGAAGAATTAAACGATAATATAAAGAATGAGATTGAGAGAATGGTGAGCAGATTCAAAAAATCTTCTTGTTGACCTATTTCTCAATCTCTTTTTTTATTTTCTGATGTATTTCGATCGATTTTTTTTCTTATGTGTATCAGTTGAAAGATTGGTATTTCCTGAAAATAAAATAACGAAATTAGGGTGTTGGATCATTTGTTGGAAGAATAAATATTCATGTCTATTGAATGGTATCTTAGTGTTAGACTCTCAGTGATATCAATAATATCAACGATCTGTCCAATCATTTAATTGTTTGTGGAATAGGTTATTTGTTATTATTTTCTTGTTTTTTTTGTTTTTGAAAAACATTATAACCATTATCAACTGGAATAATGGCAAAGGTTAATAAACAAGTATTTAGGAGTTGAGCGGTAAATGTGCTGCCGAGGATAGCTTCTAACTTATCTTTGTAAGCGGTTTTATTTAAGTGGATAATTGAAAGAGTCGAGTTAAATATAACAATGTTTTAATATCGCATGTTTTCCTATTTCCAAGTAACGAAAGGCTAAAATCTTTTCGATTAAATATTAACGATTACGTAATGAAATAAAAAACAAAAGGTTATAATATAATTAGAGTTATCTAATACAAAAAGCTTTTCAAACAGTAAAAAAATTCATTTAAAGAAAGTTTTATGAGATAATGTGCATATAAATTAAAATATAATTAGAAAATAAGAGGTGGTTTTTTATGGTTAAGCTGAACAAGAAAAAACTGATTGCAAGTGTGCTGTTAAGTTCGATGGTGTTCGCACAAACAGCACCGACTTTTGCAAGCGTTTTAGAAGATATCGATCCAATCAATCACACAGTCACTGAAGCAGAGGAAACAATTGAAGAATTAAAGAATTAGATGAAATGGAAAATCTTATCGATGAAATCATAGATGAAGAGGTGTCATCAAATGAACCAGATATTCTAGATGATGAGAGCAATATAGTGGTAGCGACTGAGAAAATCGAACAAGAAGTGCTAGCAGAGGATTTGCTACCTTCGTCTGACGAACTGGCAGAAACAAACTTGTCTGAAAGTGATGAAGTAGAAATACTGGTCGAAGAAATGCCTGAGTTGCAAGAAGAGAACGAAGACTTAGAAGAGGCTTCGATCAGTTCAAGATTTACCGGTGTAGGAGACGGAACAGCTGTCTCGCCTTATCAAATCACAAATGAAGAACAGCTGAATGCCATGCGTGACGATCTGACTGCGCATTATAGAATTATGAATGATATCACCTTAACGTCAGAGTGGATACCAGTCGGCTATTATTCTACATCGTATGATACTATAAATAGAAATTTTAGAGGTAGTTTGACGTCTGAACCTGGTGCTGTGATCAAAAATTTAACGATCAAATCTAATTCACCGGATACAGCAGCGACTCGAGGGTATAGAGGGCTTTTTGCAACAACTGATGGTGCGACGATTTCTGGAATCACTATCGAAAATCCAAATGTTATTGCGGGAGACGGTGCTGGAACAGGTGCGTTAATCGGACGTGTGATCGATTCGCCAAATGCTGTTACAATGGTGAGTGATACTAAGGTTATTGGTGGGAATATTGAGTCGACCGTACAGGGATATATTGGAGGGTTGATTGGTTACTCCGAATATAGTATTGTTTCTCGCTCCTCTTCCTCAGCTACTGTTACGTTAGCTGCAACAACAAGTGAAGGAACAGGTGGCTTGATTGGAGTAAGTGGTCGTGGTCAAATCATCGATAGCTATGCTACAGGGAATGTAACTAGTAACCGAGCACATACAGGAGGGTTGATTGGCTATAATCTTGGTGGAACGATCAAGCGTTCGTATGCAACCGGAGACGTAACTAGTGGTGGTGATTACACTGGCGGCCTTATTGGAGGAAATTCTTATACGGCATCTATCTATGATTCTTATGCTACAGGGAATGTACAAGGTAGTAGATATACTGGTGGATTAGTTGGAATGCTCGATACTGGGGTAATTGAAGTTGCACAAAGTTATAGTACAGGGAATGTCGTTGGGACAAACTACACAGGAGGCTTTGTAGGCAGAGTGTCTGGAGCATCAGTTAGGATCCGAAACAGTTTTGCAATGGGAGATGTGAGTGGAACTGGGAATGTCGATGTTTTTGGTGTAGGCGGAACTATCGTTAATAATTACTATTATCATCTTGCGAAAGTTTTATACGGTGGAGTAGCCCCGGAACAACTACCGAATGATATGGGTAAACTTGAGCCTCTTGATGTCATCGAGTTACGCACGCAAACGACCTATATCGAGAATGTTTGGGATTTCAACTCCGTTTGGGTCTGGGATACAGAAACGAATTATCCTAAATTAGGCTTAGGAACTGAGGTCGATACGTTACCAATCAATGCGATCGGTGAAACGATCCAGGTAACTTATGGTGGTTCAGAAACGCGCATTCCTTTAGCGGAAGTGTTTTCTTTGATTGGTCGAGGCGGCAATCCTGAAGATTTCCTTTTTGAGTCGGATGGCGGAGCGATCAGTATTTCCGAAGATGGAACTGACTTGATCATGGCGATCGACAGTGTAGGAATTTACGAAATCACTGCGGTTCCTTTAAGTCGTTTAACGACATTAGAACCCGGACAAAATTGGGGGAAAGCAACGATTGAAGTAACGCCAGCTGAAATTACAGTAGAAAAAGGAAGAGTATTTGAACGTACTTTTAATGGTACAACGGAAGTGACTGACTTCGATCTTCCAATCTTATCAGGGGTAGTCGGAGACGACGAAATCGCTTGGCAGGAAGAGCTATTCCAATATACTGACAGCATTGCGGGGACAAATACGATTACTGGTGATAATTGGCGAATCGATTGGGGAACCGTAAATCAAGAGAACTATGAAGTCGTTGGTGTATTAGCTGATGAAAGTGATAATTTCCAAGTGACCGACTTATTCGAGGTCGAAGGAATCGTCAAAGCAGCAGGTGCCTTCTTAAGAATCGATGAAGAGTTAGCGGCACAAAACAACACCCATGAAGTGATTACGATTGCGGGTACTGCCCTTCTTCATCACGATGAGACACCAGATACACCTGGTGAACAGTGGTACCACGACCATGTAGAGGAGTTACTTCAAGATGTGACCTTCTTGATTTACGACACAGATCCACAAGCGAATCCATTGGCACGAGTGGTTGCTTATGCAGATGGCGTAGCAGCAGTAGACGGGGCATTTGTAGGGTTAAGTGCGAATACCACGTATTGGATCACTGCGACTTCAGATGAGAGTACGAATTTTAGCTCAGGGGAAGAATCTGCCCCAATCATGCTTACTACATCACTTTCAGGAGATAATGGAGGAAACGGAGGAAATGGAGATAATGGTGGAGACAACGGAGGAACTGGTGGAAATACAGGAAACACAGGAAATAACATTGGCGCTCCTTCAGGAAGCAATCAAACTGGCAATAATCAGCCAGGGAACAATCAATCTGGAACTACCCCTACTCCAAATGGTGGAAGTGTAAATACTTCTGGAAGTGGTAACGGAAGTGTTCCTACGAATGCTGCATCAGCCGGAAGTAATGGCAGAAGTGGTAATTTACCGAAGACAGGCGAAGTAGCAAGTGCGTTTGCACTGCTTGGCTTTGGCGCGGTCGGTACAGCTTTGGCTAGTTGGTTGAAAGGTAAGAAAAATAATTAAACGATAATTTGAAAAGTGAGATTGAGATAATTATGCGTAGGCTCAAGAAGTAATCCTCAAATCCTTAAATCAGCTTTTTAGTTTTAGGTGTTGGACTATTTTTAGAAATTATGCATCCTTGTTTCAATCTCTTTTTTCGAGTAGTTTTCTGTTTTATTTCACTTGCCTCTCTTATTTTTATTAGGTGAATAATGATTTAAATCATAATTTGAAAGGTGGATTTTCTATGAGGAAGTTGAACAAGAAAAAACTGCTTGCAAGTGTACTTTTAAGTTCGATGATGTTAGCACAAACTGCACCGACATTTGCAAGTGTTTTAGATAGTGTCGATCCAATGAATCACCCAGTAGCTGAAAATGAGGAAACAGTCGAAGAGTTAGATGAAATAGAAAATCTTAAAGATGAAATCATGGATAATGAGGTTGAATCCAATGAGATAGAGGCTTTGGAAGATGCGAGCGATATCAGGGTAGAAACTGAGGAAAACGCAGAAGAACCATTTCCAGAAAAACCTTTATCTTTGTCTGATGAACCGGAAGAGGCAGACTTACCTGAGATGGATGAAGCAGAAACGTTTGCCGAACCAATAGCTGAGTCGCAAGAAGAGAACGAAGATTTGGAAGAAATTTCGATCAGTTCAAGGTTTACGGGTGTAGGAGAAGGAACAGCTGTTTCACCTTATCAAATAACGAATGAAGAACAGTTGAATGAAATGCGAGCGGATCTGACAGCGCATTATAGAATCATGAATGACATTACATTAACTTCAGCGTGGATTCCTGTCGGTTATTATTCTACGTCGTTTGACGCTGTAAATAGAAATTTTAGAGGCAGTTTGACCGCTGAACCTGGCACTGTGATCAGGAATTTAACGATTACGGCTAATTCGTCTGATACCGTGTCAGGGCAAGGCTATAGAGGTCTTTTTGCGACAACCGATGGGGCTACGATTTCTGGAATCACTATTGAAAATCCGCGAGTTGTGGCAGGAGATGGTGCTGGAACTGCGGCATTGATCGGACGTGTCAGAGATTCTACCGATTCTGTTACTAGAGTGAGTGATTCTAGGATTATTGGCGGAAGCATCGAATCAACGATGTATGGTTTTATTGGTGGTTTAATTGGTTACGCAGGAGCCAGTATTGTTTCTCGTTCCTCTTCTTCCGCTAGTATTAGGTTTAATTCAATCAGAAGTCAAGGAGTAGGTGGCTTGCTTGGCGTAAGTACTAGCGGGCAAATAATCGACAGTTATGCTACTGGAGATGTGACAAGTACCCAGGTGAATACAGGTGGTTTGATTGGTAACAATTCTGGTGGAAGGGTCACTCGTTCCTATGCGACAGGAAATGTCACTAGTAGTGGTGACTATACAGGTGGACTTATCGGTTTAAACGATTCTGATGCAGCTATCTACGATTCTTATGCCACCGGGAATGTAAACGGAAATGAAAATACAGGTGGGCTCGTGGGGATGATCGATAGTGGCGTTCTTGAGACGCAGCGAAGTTATAGTACAGGAAATGTTATCGGCACAAATTATACTGGGGGCTTCGTAGGTAGAGCTTTGGGAGCAACTACCATTCAAAATAGTTATTCAATGGGCGATGTTAGTGGAACTGGGAATGTTGATGTTTTTGGTGGTGGTGAAGGAAATAAGGTAAATAATTACTACTATCATCTTGCAAAAGTTTTAGACGGTGGGGCTGTTCCTGAACAACTACCAGATGATCTTGGTATACTTGAACCGGTTGATGTCATCGAGTTACGTACGCAAACGACCTATAGCAAGAATGGCTGGGATTTCAACTCGGTTTGGCTCTGGGATACTGAAACAAACTATCCCAAGTTAGGATTAGGTAATGAAGTCGATACATTACCAATGAATGCGCTAGGAGAAACGATTCAAGTGACGTATAGTGGACCAGAAACGCGCATTCCATTGGCAAAAGTCTTCTCTTTGATTGGTCGAGGCGGCAATCCTGAAGATTTTCTTATTGAGTCGAGTGGCGGAGCAATCAGTATTTCCGAAGATGGCAATGACTTGATCATGGCGATTGACAGTGTGGGTGTTTATGAACTCACTGCGGTTCCGTTGAGACGTTTAACCACATTAGAACCCGGACAAAACTGGGGTAGGGCAACGATTGAAGTGACTCCAGCTGAAATCACTGTGGAAAAAGGCAGGGTATTTGAGCAAACATTTAATGGAACAAGAGAAATCCTTGATTTTGAACGTCCAACATTATCGGGTTTAATTGAAGGTGACGAAATCAATTGGCAGGAAGAGGTATTCCAGTTCACTGATCCTATTGCTGGAACGAACACGATCGAAGGGGATAGTTGGCAGATTGATTGGGGAACCGTGAATCAAGAAAACTATGAAGTCGTTGGTTTATCAGCAGATGAAAATGGTGAGTACAAAGTGACCGACTTATTCGAGGTCGAAGGAATCATCAAAGCAGCTGGAGCTTTCTTGAAAATCGATGAAGAGTTAGCGGCACAAAACAACACCCATGAAGTGATTACGATTGCGGGTACAGCGCTACTTCATCATGATGAGACACCGGATACACCGGGTGAGCATTGGTACCATGACCATGCAGAGGAGTTACTTCAAGATGTGACCTTCTTGATTTACGACACAGATCCACAAGCGAATCCATTGGCACGAGTGGTTGCTTATGCAGATGGCGTAGCAGCAGTAGACGGGGCATTTGTAGGGTTAAGTGCGAATACCACGTATTGGATCACTGCGACTTCAGATGAGAGTACGAATTTTAGCTCAGGGGAAGAATCTGCCCCAATCATGCTTACTACATCACTTTCAGGAGATAATGGAGGAAACGGAGGAAATGGAGATAATGGTGGAGATAACGGAGGAACCGGTGGAAATACAGGAAACACAGGAAATAACATTGGCGCTCCTTCAGGAAACAATCAAACTGGCAATAATCAGCCAGGGAACAATCAATCTGGAACTACCCCTACTCCAAATGTTGGAAGTGTAAATACTTCTGGAAGTGGTAACGGAAGTGTTCCTACGAATGCTGCATCGGCCGGAAGTAATGGCAGAAGTGGTAATTTACCGAAGACAGGTGAAGTAGCAAGTGCGTTTGCACTGCTTGGCTTTGGTGCGGTCGGTACAGCTTTGGCTAGTTGGTTGAAAGGTAAGAAAAATAATTAAACGATAATTTGAAGAATGAGATTGAGATAATGATAGGCAGATTCAATAAATATTCCTATGACCTTAAAATAGCTGTTTAGATTTTAAGTTTTGGACAATTTTTGAAAACTGACTGTGATTATCTCAATCTTTTTTAGTATTGTCTGATTCCTTTTTCCAAGGCATCGTTTTATATCAAGTGATTTGAGTGGAATACCAAGGAAAAATAATCAGTGAAATAAAGTCAATTGATCGATGGTCGCTCAATTATCTGAGGGATCTCATTTTTTTGTAGAGAATTAAATGAGTGGGGATGAACATTATGATGTTTTAATATCATTCGTTATTAAATTATTGCAGAGGCACTAACCTAAATCACTACGATGAAATTTGAAAATTCACATAATAAATAAATATAAAAATGTTATTATATAATTAGAGTTATCTAATTATAATAAGCTTTAAAACAGCTAAAAAATTCAATTTATTATTATTTTATGAGATAATAATGTTGTTAATTAAAAAATAGTTAGAAATGAAAGGGTGGGTTTTTATGGTTAAGTTGAGTAAGAAAAAACTGATTGCAAATATCCTTCTGAGTTCTATGTTGTTGGCACAAACAGTACCAACTTTTGCGAACACTTTAGAGAATGATGAGATGGTAAGTCAAACAGAAAGTGGTAGTGGTGTACCGGGTAAAGCAACCGCTCAAGAGGAAGCGACAGATCGGTTAGAAGATCAGTTCTCACTGTCTGAAGAATTCGATGAGACAAATGGAATGGCTATTGAACCTTTATTTTCAGGGGGAGGTAATGGTTCTATCGACTCTCCATTCCAAATCACCACTGAAGCTCAATTAAATGAAATGAGAAATGATTTAACCGCTCACTACCAATTGATGAATGATATCACGTTAACTTCAGACTGGATTCCTGTGGGCTATGGGACAACTTCAGCAACAAAATTCACAGGAAGTTTTATAGCCACGCGTGGAACAGTTATTCGTAATATGAGAGTGACTACGGGCGTACAATCAGGTGATGAAGACAATCGTGGGTTCTTTGGCGTGACTGAGGGTGCAAGAATTTCCGGAATCACATTAGAAAATCCACTTGTCATCGGAGGAGGCAGCGGAGGTGCTACCGGTGGATTGATTGGCAGAATCAGTGATGCAACGAGACCAACAACTGTCACTGATTCTGCTATTATTGGTGGAAGTATTGAAGCTAGTAGTACCTATGTAGGGGGGCTAGTCGGATTTATACCGATTAATACTTATGGTACCGCTGTGATTCGTTCCTCATCTTCTGCGACAGTTACAGTTAATGGGGATGTAAATGACACTAATCAGGCTGTCGGCGGTTTGATTGGCTACAATGGAAATACTGTAGTCGATAGTTACGCAACTGGTCATGTAACAGCTAATGTGCACAATGTCGGCGGTTTGATTGGCTATAATCATTATGGGCATGTCAGTCGTTCATATGCGACAGGTAATGTCACTAGCTCAGGAGGCGAGGGCCATGGCGGATTGATTGGAACAAATTATTTTGGTGGTACAGTGGTTGATTCTTATGCGACTGGCGATGTCACTGGAATAAATAAGGTTGGTGGTTTTATCGGAGAGATCCAGGCTCTTGCGAAGGAGGTCGCTCGGAGCTATAGCACTGGGCATGTCGTTGGGGTCGATTTTGTTGGCGGATTTGTCGGAAAATCTAATTCTTATAGGCCAAAGAATAGCTACGCGATGGGGGATGTCATTGGAGAGACAAATGTCCACCATTTCAATATAGAAAATTATAGTATTCATAGTTATTACTATAATAATTCCAAAGTGTTAGCCGGTGGAGAACGTGTGGAGGGCAAAATCACCCCAGATGTTCTCGAACCGTTAGATGTCATTGAATTACGAACACAAAGTACCTATAAATCCAATGGATGGGATTTCGGTAGTACTTGGATATGGGATACTACGACAAATTATCCTAAGTTAGGAATAGGTAATGAAGTCGATACGTTACCGATTGATGCATTAGGTGAAACGATCGAAGTTCCATATGGTGGAAGAGAGACAAAAGTTCTCCTTTCTGATGCGTTCTCTGTATTTGGACGTGGTGGCAATCCTGCTGATTATCTTTTTGGAACAGATGCAGATGGGTTCCGTCTCTCAGATGATGGTCAATATTTGATTTTAGAGGTGACAAGTATTGGCACTTATGAAATTACTGCTACACCACTCAGACGTCTGACTGTGCTAGAACCTGGACAGCATTGGAATAAAGCAACTGTAGAAGTTACTCCAGCTGAAATTACGCTAGAAAAAGGGACGGTTTTTGCTCGTTCATTCAATGGAACGACAAACATCGATCGTTTTGATGCGCCAACACTGACTGGCTTAGCGCCAGGCGATGAAGCGACTTGGATAGAAGAAGACTTCAAATATAAAGATAGTGTTGCGGGCACAAATACGATCGAAGGGGCAAACTGGACACTTGATTGGGGAACGATCAATCTTTCTAATTATGATGTAACAAGCTTACCAACTAACGGAGAGGATACCTACCTGATTGAGGATCTCTTTGAAGTCGAAGCGATTACAAAAGCAGCTGGGGCTTACTTGAGAATTGACGAAGAACTAGCAGCACAAAACAATACGCATGAAGTGATCACGATTGCAGGGACAGCGCTGCTTCATCATGATGATACACCAGATACACCTGGTGAAGATTGGTACCATGACCATGCAGAGGAGTTGCTTCAAGATGTGACTTTCCTGATCTATGATACGGACCCTCAAGCTAATCCTCTTGCACGAGTAGTTGCTTATGCAGATGGGATAGCCGCGGTGGATGGGGCGTTTGTGGGATTAAGTCCTAATACGAGCTATTGGATTACTGCTATTTCAGACGAGAGTACGAACTTTTCAGCAGGGGAAGAATCTGACCCAATCGTTCTTACCACAGCGCGTTCAGGTGGTAATGGTGGGAATGGCGGAAACGGAGGACCTGGTGGAAATACTGGGAATAACGCTGGTGATCCTTCCGGTAATAATTCACCTGGGAACAATCAACCTGGTACAACTCCAAATGGGGGAAGCGGCAATGGTTCGGGCACTAATGCTGCAGCGACTAGTACTGGCAGAGGTGGTAAATTACCGAATACAGGTGAAGTAGTTAGTGCTTTTGCATTGTTAGGCTTTGGTGCGGTAGGTACCGCTCTAGCAAGTTGGCTGAAACGTAAGAAAGATAATGAAACGATGGTATAAGAAATAAGACTAAGATAGTCGTAGATGCAAGCTGAAAAAACCCAAAAATGTTTCTTTTAGTTTTTGGGTTTTTTCTTATCTTCTAAAGATGATTGTGTCATACCCTATAACGATCAAGACCTGCTGACTCGTACTTCTATTTACCTATTCTTTCTAGTATACTAAAAAAAAAGAAGAAGTGTTGAGACAGAGATGACGATTCGAATGATTTAACTAAAAGTAAATTGATACACTGTTTACTCGCTTTTTCTCGCTGACCTATTTGTTTAAAATAAAACATGGAGAATCGCTATGACAAAAATTTTATTAGTAGATGATAGTGCGCTGATTACAAGTGGCTTGAAAATCATATTAGAAAGTGCAGCAGACTTTCAAGTGGTTGGGATTTGTCATGAGGGGGATTCAGCCATTCAATTTTGTAAAGAAAACCAAGTGGATATCGTATTGATGGATGTGCGTATGCCGGGAATGGATGGCGTTACTGCTACGAAGCAGATCACGGAAGAATACCAGATACCCGTCATTATTCTAACTACTTTTGATGAAGATCGCTACATAGATGAAGGAATACGCAATGGTGCGAGTGGTTATCTTTTAAAAACAACTCCTCCAGAAGCAGTGATCCAAGCAATTAAAAGTGTGTTACAAGGACAAACGATCCTTTCAAAAGAAATCCTTGTGAAAGCAACACAACACTTAGACAAGAAGAACAATCAAGAAGCGAATCTAACTGTATTAACAGAGCGCGAGCAAGAGATCGCCCATTTAGTCGCAAAAGGTATGACGAATAAAGCGATCGCGCAAACACTATTTTTAAGCGAAGGAACTGTCCATAATAATCTTTCAATGATTTTAAAAAAATTGAACTTGGATCATCGCACACAACTAGCGATCTACGTTCTCACTGGCGAGGTAATGACATAGATGCAAGCAATCAGATTATCGATCAATTTGTTGTCGATCATTGGCTTGATCGGACTGACGATCGATCAAACCTCTTCACAAACATTGATGTTCGTGATTGGTTTAAGTATGGCATGGTTAGCACTATTCTTCTTAGGCGAAAGCTTTCAAAGTTATCGTCCTTGGTTTGTTGTTTTGCAATTGATCAGCGTTTTGTTAAGTTTGATTTTTGTCGAACAAGTGATTTTTTTGTTGCCACTTTCTCTGCTACAAGGCTATTTTTGTTTGGAAAAACCGTGGTTGCTTTTATTTATAGGGTTGATCAGTTATAGTGTGGGGAGTTTCTTTCTTTCTTCTTCGTTGTACTTTTTATTTGTTTTGTGGGTAAGTGGGA
Source organism: Enterococcus sp. DIV1094 (assembly GCF_017316305.2). Taxonomy (NCBI): domain Bacteria; kingdom Bacillati; phylum Bacillota; class Bacilli; order Lactobacillales; family Enterococcaceae; genus Enterococcus; species Candidatus Enterococcus mangumiae. The sequence goes on along the minus strand of NZ_CP147250.1, from coordinate 221,400 downwards.
TGATCAGTATCATTTGGTCTGCGGAAAAGATGACGAAAGAGCAAGAAGAACTGACTATTTCTTCGGATTATTTGCGGATCGAACGAAACAAGTTATCCAAACTTTTTTCGCAAAGTACGTTGAATGCGGAAGTCATGCAAAAAGAAGCAACATTAGTCGAGAGACAACGGATCATCCATGAGATACATGATCATCTAGGGCACGACTTGACGAGCTGTTTGATCCAATTAGAAGCAGCAAAAGTCACTAATAAAAACCAGCCAGAACAAGCGCAACGATTGTTGATCCAGTCGAGTGATATTTTAAGAAAATCGATCCAAGAAGTGCGCAATCTTTTACATGATGAACGTCCTACAAATGAATCTTTCAATATCAATAAAGTCAAGGCGGAACTTCAACGTTTCTCCGATAGCCATCAAATCATTGTCGATTTTCAATATAGTGGCGCTTTAAATAAAATCAGTCGCTTCCACTGGCAAGTCATTGCTGCAAATTTGAAGGAGTTTTTAACGAATACGTTGAAATATAGTGAAGCTTCGACTGTAACGGTACGTTTACATGTCTATCAAAAATTTTTGCGCTTTGAATCTAAAAATAATGGAGCAAGTGCAGGAGACATTCGTAAAGGGCTTGGTATTTTAGGAATGGAAGAGCGAACAGCAGTGTTGAATGGTAAATTGTTGATTGATGGAACGAATGGGTTTCAGATCACTACGATTTTACCTTTTGAGCAAGAACATGAGATTTCTAATTCATAAATCATGAGGAACTGTACTACTGCAGTTCCTCTTTTTTTTATAGAATATAAGAAAGGAGTGATTAGATGAATGTATTGAGCGTGCAAAAATTGACTAAAAAGTTTGGACAGAAGGTTGCTGTGGACAATGTATCATTTGAGGTGCCTGAAGGAACGATTTTAGGATTGTTAGGACCAAACGGAGCAGGGAAGTCAACCGTGATCAATATGATCACTGGTCTGTTGAATAAAACATCGGGAACTGTTCAGTTGTTTTCAGAAGAGATGAGCGAACGAAAAAGAGAACTTAGAAGAAAATTAGGCGTGGTTCCACAAGACCTAGCGATTTATTATGATCTATCGGCTGAAGAAAATGTTCGCTTTTTTTGTGGACTCTATGGAATCAGAGGAGAAGAATTAAAAAATAGTGTAGAACAAGCACTGCGAACGGTTGATCTATATGAACGAAGAAAAGAACGACCGAGTGCTTTTTCTGGTGGGATGCAACGACGGTTGAATATTGCGATGGCGATTGCCCATCGACCTGCTTTACTGATCATGGATGAGCCGACGGTCGGAATCGACCCACAATCTAGGAATTATATCTTATCAGCAATCGAAAAAATGAAAGAAAACGGCACGACGATCATCTATACAAGTCACTACATGGAAGAAGTTGCGCGTTTGGCAGATGAGATCGTCATTATCGATCAAGGCCAAGTGATTGCTTTCGGCAGCGAGGAAGATTTAGTGAGTCTTGTAACAGATAAAATCAACCTACAGATCACCGTGGAGAATCCAGAATTGCTAAATATCCAAGAAATCAGTGATATCAATGGAGTTATCAATGTGTCACTCGAAAAACAACAATTGCAGATCATGACGTTGCTTGAAAGTAAATTGTTGAACCAGATTTTGATGTTATTGATCAAGCAGGAAGTCAGGGTAGTGGATGTATTACAACAAGCGCCGGATCTAGAAACAGTTTTTCTGAGTCTGACTGGACGCACGCTAAGAGATTAGGAGAAGCGATCATGAATAAAAAAATAATTATTCGAACCCTGATACAAAGTTTACGTGAAAAATCTAATTATATTTATTTTGTTGCTTTTCCGATCACATTGATGTTCATTCTCGGGGCAGTGCTTCAAGGTGTGTTCAATAATGATTTGGTATCTGATATAGAACCCTTGACTGTACAATATCAAATCGACGATCCAGAAGTTCGGGGAATTTTCCAACAGGTGACTTCTTTTACTGACGGCACCATCCATTTTGAAGAAGTGGCAAATAAAAAAGAGGGATTAGCGAATATAAGACAACAAACGGCGGATGCCTACTTGTCTTTTTCAGACCATGTCGAGGTGCAGAGTCGGGAACTGTCCAATGTGGAAAAAACGATACTTCAAAGCTATTTAGTAGAAATCGTACAGGAAATCAAACGTCAAAGTATCATTATGGAACAACAATTACCACCAACTGCTGGCTTAGTTTCAGCTGATCAGTTTACGGATGCGATAGTTATCGATCAGGAAAATCAACGAGAGACCGCCACATCTTACCAATATTATGCGATTGCGATGATCAGTCTCTTTGTATTATATTTTTCTGAAACTGGACTAAGCATGTTTCGCGAAGCACGGCAACATGGAACGGTGCAAAGAGAATTAGTCACGCCACTTAGCCGTAAAAAAATTATTTTATCGACATTTTTCGGCCATTTTGTTTTTGGGATGTGCGTCGTGTTGCTCTTGATGCTCCTTTCTCAATTTTTATTTGATGTACCTTGGTATTTAAGGTTTGGTTTTTCTTATTTTAATCTCATTGCGCTTATGGGAAGTTTTTTAGCACTAGGTCTATTTTTAGAAACTGTTGGGGATCGTGGCGAAAAAAGAATTGGATCTAGCACAACGCAGATCTTTATCCAATTGACTGGCTTTCTAGGAGGCGCATATTTTCCAACGAATGAAACAATGATGAGGTTCTCACCACTAGGCTGGGCCTTAGCATCAGTAAGAGAAAGCCTATGGACGGATAATCCATTGCATTGGGTAGGTATTTATGGGAATGTTGGCATATTGCTCGTCCTACTCACATTGTCAGTCGTTATTTTAGATAAAAGGGAGGTATTCTAATGAAAGATATCTTTTGGGTCATTAGAGAACGGTTCGTTCTTTGGCGAAATCGCCCATTACAAATTTTATTTCTTATCGGGATTCCTTTCTTAAGTGTCTTACTTTATCTTTTTGCCTATGGCGATCAAGAAACGAATTTGCTGACGATCGGGGTAGTGGATCAAGATCGCTCATCCTACAGTGAGTTGCTTATTGAGAGTTTAGAAAAACGTGTGGCTGTTCAGAAAATTGCCTCGGTAGAAGATATCGATCAAGTACTTTCACGACAAAACGCGGTGGCAGTCATTACGATTCCTGAGGGGTATCAAGAAAATGTTTCTGAAACTCCGGAACTTTCTCTACGGACATTTCAAAAAGGGGAACTGCTAAATAATGTGGATCGGTTAGTTCAACGTGCATTAGCAGAGGTTGCCAGCATCCAATCATTAGCAGAAGCAGGAGGAGAAGGTGAATTGCTTGACCGCTTGAAGGAACCGACAGAAATCGAGATCCGTCAAGTAGATCAAAGTGCAACGACTGAACAAATGTCGGTTCAAATCATCGGCTTTTTATTGATGATGCTTTTATTTCAAGCAGGAAATTTTGGCACGACGACTATCCAAGAAGAGCGACGGAATAAAATTTATACACGCTTGATGACTACTTCTATTGCTAAAAGTACTTATTTTATTGGCACAACGATCTTTGCGATGTTTGCTATGCTGATCCAAGTGATTTTAGCGGTCATCGTCATGACAGGTCTATTCGATATCGATCCTGGGTTAAGTGCGTTTGATTTGATTTTATTACTGACCCTATTCAGTATACTAGCGGTAGGTTGGTCGATTGCTATTGGTGTACTCGCATCAAGTACGAACGTTGCAGCGGCTTTACAAAGCATCTTGATCACTGTTACCAGTTTACTGTCAGGTGCTTTGATCCCACATGAGGTAATGCCAGAATTCATGCAGAAAGTTTCGATGATCACGCCACAATATTGGATTTTGACGATGATCAAAAATTTCCAATCGGGGCAAACCTGGGAAGGCAACCAAAGAGAAATGCTCATCTTGATTATTTATATTCTATTCTTCCTTAGTTTGGCAGTGTATGGTTATACGAGAAGGAATAGACAAGAAGTGTATAGTTGATGGAATAAAAGAGTGGAGCATCGCCTCTCTTAAAGATGAAGAACAACAGATCATTCCATGGCGGTTTTTTGGAATGATCTGTTGTTTACTTAAAAAGTATTGGCCATGTTTAATGAACCCCCCAAGTCATTTTTTTCAGTTTTAAGAAAAGAAGGGCGACCGGAACGATTTTCAAACTGTATACTCATTTTATCAACTAGAAATGAGGAGGGATACTATGGGAATCAGCCAACGTATCAGAAATATTTTTACTCAGACGCAAGAATCAGCGGTGACGATTGAAAGTCAACCGCCTTCTTTAGATCAATTTTCGGGTAATATCAGAGATGAATTAGCAACGTATCAAAAGCGCCAGATACCTGGAAGTGTTCCATCAAGTAAGGAAGCGGCAATTGAGCGTCTGCAGCATGCACAAGAAATTGCGATGTCCTGTCAAAATGAAGAACAACCTGTGTTGAGTGCTGAAATGACCGAGTATTTTAAAGATAATTTCTATTTAACGGATTATCTGCATTTATGGTTAAATATCGATTCAGAGAAACTTCATGGATACCAGCAACAGAAAATTAAAACAATGGAAGCAAATGTTGATGATGGGGTTCAAACACAATTGATTCTATTACTGGAAGAAAAGATCGCTACACGAAAAGAAGTCCTCCTTATTTGCTTGGATAAGCCGGAATTTAATCTGCAGATGAATGAGGAGACAAGAGAAGAAGTAATCAATCGAGCGAAAACAGCCTTTTTTATGCTAAATCCAATACTCCAAAATCATTTGCAGAAAGTTGCAGCACAAGTAATGGATCCAAAGGAAGATTTAGTTTATAACTCGCCAACAGAACGTGCATCCAAAATAAATGATTTAATCGATCAAGAACCTAGGACTAGGCGAATGGGGGTAATTGAACCAGCAGTGGTTCTGAATCGAAAGATGACGATCATAGAAAAGCCTAAAGATTTTAATGACCGAGAAAAATTAGTATCAAAAGGCAATCTAAACAAACACAACCAATTATCGTCAGTGATTGCTGCGGGTAAAGAGAGTGCGAAGGATAATAATAAAAAAGCAATGAAAAACAGCAACCCGAAAATAACCGTTTATAAAAATAATCAGAAATCAATGAAGAGAAGACGATTCGTCTTTATTCGACGCCAACTAAGAAAGCTTAATTTCAAAAATCGACAGAAAGTCAATCTCTTGATGCAGCAAATAAAAGCGGATAAGAAAGCAAGCAAAAGAGTAGGCGATTATTTTGGTTATCATCGTTAAGATGGTTTGTAAACACGTAAAAGTTATCCTATAGGATGATTCATTTATCAGTAAATAACTGTAATAATCGCTGTTTTACTTTTTCTTAAAGAATTATCCTAATAAAAGACAAAATTTATAGAGGAATTCTTCAAACTTATCTTCTATTCTATATACATACCAACCAACAACCCTATACTTTTTCATTTTTACTCCTCAAGTAAAAATAAACTCCTAGACCGCGGCTACCCACCGCGGTCACTTTTTTTATTCTCTGAAAAAATCCTGTGAATCTGCCACCGTTATCCTTTGTTTTTGCTATTGTAAACGCTTGCTTTAAATTAGAAAATATAGAAGTAGCTAAGAACAACAGATGATGACTGTTCCACATCAAGAAAAACAGATGGTGAAAGGGGAATTTAAATGATTAAAAAAGCAGTAAAAATGAAATTGTACCCAGGGTATGAAGCAGAGTACCTGAAACGGCACAATGATTTGTGGCCAGAGATGCGTGAGATGTTAGCTGAACATGGCGCGCATTCCTATTCAATCTTCCTTGATCCAGAAACAAATGCACTTTTTGGCTATTTAGAGATTGAAGATGAAGAAAAATGGCGTCAGGTACCAGAAACAGAAATCAATCAAAAGTGGTGGGTGTACATGGAAGATCTTATGGAAACAAATCCAGACCATTCGCCAGTATCGGTCGAATTGAAACATGTATTTGACTTACATCATCAAGTCTAAAAAAAACGCTGAAGATGGCAGTATGGCCAGCTTCAGCGTTTTTTTTATCGAAGATCGAGAGAACGATCTTACTGAATCGTTTCGATTTCTTCTAACTCCAGACTTAAGTTTTCCCACTCAGTCAACTTTTCTTCTTGTTGTTGATGGGCTTCATCAAGCGCTTGATTTAGTTCATTCAATTTGACATGGTCATCTAAAACAGCAGGGGAGACCATCTGTTGTTCAAGCTCTTCCACAGTTTCTTCAAGTTTAGCCATGTCTTCTTCGATTTGTGTGATTTTACGTTGCAAGCTCCGAATCAACTTTTGTTGCTCTTTGCTTTGGAAATACGTGGACTTGTTCGTCGAAGGCGTGCTCACTTCGGGCTGTTCAGCCGCTAATAGTTCAGCAATCTCCTCTTCTTCTTTTTTCTTTTCTAAATAATAATCATAGTCACCTAAGTAGACTTTGCTCCCATTTTCTGAAAGTTCAATCACTTTTGTGGCGATACGGTTGATAAAGTAACGGTCATGGGAAACAAAGAGTAACGTTCCTTCATAGTCGATCAACGCATTTTCTAATACTTCTTTATTATCAATGTCTAAGTGGTTGGTCGGTTCATCCAAAATCAAAAAGTTTTCTTGGTTCATTGCTAGTTTAGCTAGTGCGACCCGGGCTTTTTCTCCACCACTTAATAGGGGGATCGTTTTTTCTACGTCTTCACCAGAAAATAAAAAGGCACCTAAAATTGAACGGATATCTTTTTCAGGGACTGTTGGATGCTCATCCCAAAGTTCTGCGAGGATCGTTTTGTTGGTATGCAGCTCTGCCTGACCTTGGTCATAATAACCGATGCTGACATTTGTACCCAGTGTTTCTTTTCCACGAATAAAAGGTAATTTTTGTATGATCGATTTCAGTAACGTGGATTTTCCGATTCCATTCGGACCAACCAAGGCGATCGCTTCTTGACGGCGAATATCCAAGTTGATTGGTTCCGATAAGATCGTTCCATCATAACCAATGGCGGCATCTTCTACTTGTAAGACGACATTTCCAGAGGGTTTTGCCACATGGAATAGAAAATGTGCTTGTTTCTCATCTCCTTGTGGTCGATCCAGACGTTCCATTTTCTCTAATGCTTTGCGACGGCTTTGTGCGCGTTTTGTCGTTGAGGCACGTACAAGATTTCTGGCAACGAAGTCTTCTAGTTTATTGATTTCTGTCTGTTGTTTTTCATAAGCTTTCCAATCTGAAGCCAGCTGTTCAGCTTTCATATCCAAATATTTAGAATAATTACCCTTATAATGACGCATCTTTTTGCGACTCAACTCATAGACTTCAGTCGCAACTTTATCCAAGAAGTATCGGTCATGGGAAACAATTAGCAAGGCACCGGTATAACCTTGTAAATAGTTTTCCAACCAAGCTAGAGTTTCAATATCCAGGTGGTTGGTCGGCTCATCCAGAATCAAGATGTCTGGGTGTTGCAAAAGCATCCTAGCAAGAGCTAGTCTTGTTTTCTGACCACCTGATAACGTGTCGATTTTTTGATCATAAAAAGATGGGTCAAATTTGAATCCATGCAATACAGAACGGATCTCATTTTCGTAACTATAGCCATTCTTATCAGAAAAATCATGCTGCAATTTATCATATTCTTTCAAGAAAGATTGATAAGCTGGTGTATCAGGATCACCTTCACTGATGAACACTTCAAGATCACGCATTCGTTGTTCCATCAAACGTACGTCTTCAAATGCTTTTAGCATCTCATTCCAGACGGTTTCAGTTGAATCTAACCCAGTATCTTGAGCTAAATAGCCAAGGGTAGCTGTTTTGTTTTTGGCGATATTCCCTAAATCTGGCGCTTCGATACCAGCAATGATCTTCAATAATGTCGATTTACCGGCACCATTTCTTCCAACCAAGGCAATACGGGCGCCAGTTTGGATCTCTAAGTGGATATTTTCAAATAAAATCTCTGCGCCAAAATGGCGGGCGATTTGATTAGCTTGTAATAGTATCATCGAATCCTCTTTTCTACTTTGTGAATTCTCCTAGAATTTTCTCTTGTTTTTTCTATTGTAGTCTACCATAAATTCATAGTTACTGCGAGATTCTAAGTGGATGCCAAAATGAGAATAAGAATAAAAATTCACAATATACGAGCAACGAAATTGATTTTTTTGTGCAAGTACTGATATGATGTATAAATCGAGAAGAAATACTGTGGAGGTAATGAAGTGAAAGACCATATAATTCCAAAGGCAACGGCAAAACGCCTTCCTTTATATTATCGTTATTTAAGAATTTTGAATAACGCAGGCAAGAAAAAAGTTTCATCAACTGAACTAAGTGAAGCAGTCCAAGTAGATAGCGCAACGATCCGTCGGGACTTTTCCTATTTCGGAGAACTGGGTAAACGCGGCTATGGCTATGATGTAGAGGACTTGATGCATTTCTTTGCAAAAACATTGAATGATGATCAATTGACGAATGTCGCATTGATCGGGGTGGGGAATCTAGGAAGTGCTTTATTGAAATACAAATTCCACCAAAGTAATAGCATCCGTGTCAGCTGTGCGTTTGATGTCAATCCTGAAATCGTCGGTCGCATCGTGGATGGCATCCCTGTATATCCGATGGATGACATGATCGAACAAATCAAGATCCAGCAAATCGAGGTCGCGATCTTAACGATTCCTGCCGAAAAAGCACAAGAGGTTGTGAACCGCTTGACAGAAGCTGGTGTTAAAGGAATATTGAACTTTACATCTGCTCGTCTAAATGCACCAACAGAAGTATTGATCCAAAATGTCGATTTAACAAACGAATTACAGACATTGATCTATTTCTTGCATTCCGACTCATCTTTACATGAAAATGAAGAACACGAATAAAAAGAAGCAAAGAATGTTCAAATTAAGTAAACAAACTATTTTTTTCTGGTCATCAGAAAAAATAGTTTGTTTTTTTTATATATTTTTTTGAAAATAATAAAGAAAAGAAATGAAAGCGGGGATTGCTTATATTCCTGAGATAAACTTGATTGGCAAAAGAAGAGTATCTTGAAAATATACTATAGGAATCCCTTGTTTCTATGTTATAATAATAGTTCACTAAAAAATATCAAGCGCATACGGGAGGATCAGCAATGCAGGAATATATCAAGATACATAATGCAAGACAGAATAATCTAAAAGGTTTTGATTTACAGATTCCAAAAAGAAAAATCACGATTTTTACAGGGGTCTCCGGTTCAGGTAAATCTTCAATCGTTTTTGATACGATTGCGCAAGAAGCTGGTAGACAGCTCAACGAAAATTTTTCTAAATTCGTACAGAATTTCCTACCTAAGTATAGTCAACCAGAAGCTGATGCTATCGATAATCTCTCCATGGCAGTCGTCGTAGACCAAAGCCGTCTAGGGGGGAATTCTCGTTCGACATTAGGAACGATCACAGATATCAATCCACTGATCCGCCTACTTTTTTCTCGTATTGGTACACCCTACTTAGGCCCTGCTTGGAATTTTTCATTCAATGATCCTCACGGAATGTGTCCGGCATGCGAAGGAATCGGACGAATCGTGGGGTTAAATCTCGACAAAGCACTAGATCTAGAAAAGTCATTGAATGAAGGAGCAATCCTACTCCCGGGTTACAAAATTGGTTCTTGGTTATTGAAATCTTTCACGAACACAGGTTTTTTTGATAATGATAAACCTCTGAAGGACTACTCAAAAGAGGAAATGGCAAAATTCCTGTATGCTTCTGGAGAAAAAATCGATTCGTTATATATGGAAGGGATGAGTTCGACCTACGAAGGATTAGTGGCTCGTTTCAATCGTTCGAATATCAAAGGAGGCAATGAAAGCTCTGCGACAACTCAGAAAAAAATTGCCGCTTTTATGGACGAACAAACGTGTCCAGAATGTCAGGGGAAACGCTTTAACCAAAAAGTGTTAGATTGTAAGATCAACGACTACTCCATCGCGGATTTCTTAGCGATGCAATTGGATGAACTTTTAGAAATATTATCCGAGATCACAGATGAAATGATCCAACCAGTATTGAAAAATCTACAATCACGTTTGCAAGACCTGATCAACATCGGTTTAGACTATGTTTCTTTAAATCGGGAGACAGCTACCTTGTCTGGAGGAGAAAGTCAAAGAGTGAAAATGGTCAAGCACTTATCTTCTAGTTTGAACGACGTCATCTATATCTTTGATGAGCCAAGCATTGGTCTGCATCCAAGAGATGTCCATCGGTTGAACGAGTTGTTGATCAAGTTACGCGATAAAGGAAACACAGTGATCGTTGTAGAACATGACCCTGATGTGATCAAAGTGGCAGATCATATCATTGACGTAGGACCAAGAGCTGGAAAAAATGGCGGCCACATCACCTATGAAGGGAGTTACGAAGGGTTACTCGTTTCAGATACGTTGACTGGGAAAGCATTTGGCCAAATGGCAGATTTCAAATCTGAACCTAGAAAGACGAATGACTTTATCGAGACGACAAAATCTACCTTGCATAATCTGAAACATACTTCTCTTAAAGTGCCTTTAGGTGTTTTTACAGTAGTGACTGGAGTGGCAGGATCAGGCAAGAGTAGTTTGGTGAATGGGGTGTTTGCGAAAGAATATCCAGAGGCGATCACGATCGATCAGTCAGCTGTTGCAGGGAATATTCGTTCCAATCCAGCAACTTATTCAGGGATCATGAATGATATCCGTAAGGTTTTCTCGGCAGAAAATAATGTGTCTGCCGGACTATTCTCTTATAATTCAGAAGGCGCCTGTGAAACATGTAAAGGACATGGCCATATCAAAATGGAATTATCTTTCATGGATTCTGTTGAGATCCTTTGCCAAGCTTGTGGCGGCAAACGGTTCAAAGAAGAAGTGTATCAATATAAATTAAAAGAGAAATCGATTGATGAAGTGTTGGCAATGAGTATTACTGAAGCTGTGGGATTCTTTGAAGAAAAATCGATCCAACGAAAACTAAAGCAAATTTTAGAAGTAGGATTAGGCTACATGACATTAGGACAACCATTGAATACGTTGTCTGGTGGAGAATGTCAACGTTTGAAACTTGCGAAGGAGTTAAGCAAAAAAGGGAATATCTACATTATGGATGAGCCTACAACAGGTTTACACATGGCAGATATCAAGAGTATTTTGGACATCATCGAACGGTTGGTCAATAAAGGCAATACAGTCATCGTCATTGAGCATAATTTAGAGATCATGAAGGCGGCAGACTGGTTGATCGACGTAGGGATAGATGGGGGAATACGTGGAGGAGAGATCCTTTATGAAGGAATCCCTGAAAATATCAGTACTTGTAAACAATCGATCACCGCTCGTTATTTAATGGGTGTTTAACTAAAAAAGCTACAAGTCATTCGTGTATGAAAATGACTTGTAGCTTTTTATATTACTAGAATAAAGTATCATAGCTGACTTGCTCACCGGATAGACTTAGTTGATCTAAGCGTTTTGTCAGTTCTTCAAAACGAATAAACCGTGCTTGGCGCTCGACTTCTTTTCCACGATGAAAGAGCAAGATCACTGGTGCGGTCAATGCTTGAAATGTACCAGCAACTTCTGGGGTCTCAAAGGCATCTAAATCGTACGCTGGAAAAGGATAATGGGTCAATAGCTGTTCTAGCTTTGGCATTACTGCATGACAAACGCTGCAATCGGGTGTGGAAATCGCCACAACGACAGTCGGTTCTTCTTGGATTGTCTTTTGGACTTCAGATAAATCAATCGTTTTTTTCATTATGATAGCTCCTCAAAGTTGCTTCTGGTAGTTCATTAATTCGTTTGTGAAAAAGGATTCAACCATGAGCAAATCAAAAAAGGTGACAAGGATTCGCTGATTTTTGGGATGAATCGATTTCTTGACTGTGCTAAAAATAAATCCATAAGAGGAAAATGTCAATAAAAAAGCTTTTTTGATTTCTTAAACTTCTGAAAAAAATTTAAGGTTTCTTGTATTTTGCCGTAGAAAAGCGTATATTGATGGGCGAATGAAGTTCAAATGACAAGGAGAAATTATATGTTTTCATTTATTCCAAATTCGGTATTGCAGATGGGGACGATTTTTTTGTCGATCGTTATCGAAGCCTTGCCGTTTGTATTATTGGGATGTATCATCTCAGGCGCATTACAAGTATTTTTGACCCCCGAACGTGTGAAGCGGTGGCTACCTAAAAACCGCTTTTTATCCATTATCGTTGGTTCGATTCTAGGCTTTTTCTTTCCCTCTTGTGAATGTGGAATCATTCCCATCGTGCATCAGTTCGTTAAAAAAGGTGTTCCCGTGCACACCGCTTTTGCTTTTATGTTGACTGCACCGATCATTAATCCAGTCGTGATCTTTTCAACATTTATTGCATTCGGTAATACGTGGAAGATGGCGGGACTTCGTATGTTGGGCAGTTTCATTGTGGCGTTGATCGTAGGTATTTGGTTAGCCTATATCCAAAAAGGAACGATTTTAAAATTGCCGTTTGATCCAGAGGCAGTTGAACCTGCGCACCATACACATGAAGAAAACGAGTCAGTTGGCCCGCGCAAATGGGGTCATCAAGTCTTACATGTCTTGACTCATTCGATTGATGAATTCTTCGATACAGGACGCTATTTGATCCTTGGTGGGTTGATTGCAGCGGCAATGCAAACCTACTTACCTACTCGAGTGATGCTGACTTTAGGATCAACAAAATTATTAGCTATTTTGATCATGCTGTTATTAGCCTTTACAATGTCACTTTGTTCCGAAGCAGATGCTTTTATTGGTTCTTCTTTACTAAGTCTTTTTGGTACAGCACCAGTTGTTGCATTTTTAGTTTTTGGACCAATGGTGGATATCAAAAACCTATTGATGATGAAACGTTACTTCAAAACTCGCTTCATCGTTTCATTGATCGGTCTGGTCACATTAAGTGTGATCGGCTTTACACTATTTATTTAGGAGGAGAAAGATGCTGCGATTTTTGATTTTATCTGGTTATTTTGAAATGATGATGTATCTTCAAGTATCAGGGCGCTTAGATCAATATATCAATGTCCATTATCGTTATTTGGCAGTATTGTCCATGGTTTTATCGGCTTTATTAGCTTTAGTCCAGTTATATCTTTGGGTAAAAGCAGATGGAAAAAAAGTAGCGCATGAGTCACATGATTCGCATGATCACGGATTAAGCAAACTGTATCAACGATTGATTGCTTATCTTTTATTGGCACTGCCAATCGTCGTTGGCACATTATTTCCGACTGTCAGCCTAAACACGACGATCGTTGAAGCGAAAGGCTTCAACTTCCCATTAAGTAAAGAATCTGTCGGTGATCCACAAATACAAACGCAATATCTGAAGCCGGATACCAGTATCTATTTCAATAAATCTGATTATCAAGACCAGATGAATGAGTTGAAAGATAAGTATGAGGACGAGCAAAAGATTGTGATCACTGATGAGAACTATTTGGAGATCATGGAATTGATCTACAATTATCCAAGTGAATTTATTGGTAAAAAAGTTTCTTATGAAGGCTTTATCTATCAGTCGAAAAATGACAATGTTACTGATACATTTCTCTTTCGATTTGGGATCATCCATTGTGTTGCCGATTCAGGCGTGTTTGGCTTGCTGACTCATCTGCCAGAGGGAATGACCGTGCAAAATGATGACTGGTACAAAGTTGAAGGAACGATCCAAACGGATTTTTACCAGCCATTCAAACGAGAGATTCCTTCAGTCGTTGTGACAAAAGCAGAGAAAATCACTGCGCCTGAAAATCAGTATGTGTATCGGGCATTTTAGCTGAACCTGTGAAACAGAGTTTTGATACGACTATCCAGATAAAAAAGCGATAAAAGACAAAATCTTTGTAAGATTAGTCTTTTATCGCTTTTAATTTTGTAAAAATAAAATGCCACAACAACTAAAAATCATTTTTTTTTGCGACGTTTCAATACGATCGCTTCACGTTTCAGTTTGAAACTGCGGATATTATGGTTGAAGACCTCAGAGATCACTAAACCTAAGGCAATCGCCCCTGCGATCATGATGGCTTGAACAGTGAAAAATGCCGCATCTTGATAAGCACCCGTAACTAAACTGCGAACTGCTTGATAGGCTAATCCTCCAGGAACTAGCGGTACCATGCCAGGAATATTGAAGATCGTGACAGGCATTTTCAATTGCTTAGAAAAAAGATCACTGGCAAAAGCAACACCTAAGGAACCTAATAGTGAGCCTAAAGCCGCTCCACCGCCCATATCCAGACACAACCAATAGATCATCCAACCGATTGCTCCAGCGAATCCACACCAGATCAAAGCTCTCCTTGGAACGTTCGTGATGATTGCAAAAGCCGCAGTCGCTAAAAAACTAAAAGAAAATTGAATGATTACATGCCACATGGATAAATTCCTTTCTTAGTAGAAAATTTGAAAGATAAAGGCGATCGCAAAGCCGATCATTGCAGCAGTCATCATGGCTTCGGTTCCACGAGAAACGCCTGAAACATAATGACCTGCTAACAAATCGCGAATCGCATTGGTGATCTGAACACCAGGAACCAATGGCATGACACACCCAATGATGATCAAATCCTGATTGAGACCGATCCCTAGACGCACACTCAAAATGGCGGCAATACCGATAATCAATGAGGATAGAAATTCAGCTAAAAACTTGATCCTAAAAAATCGTAAACTACAAAGATAAACAATGTAACCAACGCCACCGATCAGCAAAGTGATCGGCAAATCCTGCAATTCACCACCAAATAAAATCATGATCGTACCACTAATGATCGCAGCACTGATGATTTGCAGCCATACTGGGAACATCCGCCGATCTTTCTCGACTTCTTGTAACTCTTGATAGAGTTCTTCCAAAGTCAATTCATTGGCGACATACTTTCGCGATAAGTTATTGACCTTGACGACTCTTTCTAAATTGATCGTCCGATTAGTGATTTGTTCCATACGGATCGTAGAAGTCCGATCAAAGCCGATAAATAGCCCTGTTTGGGTCACATAGCTGACTAAGCGATAATTTCCTGAAGCAGAAGCGATCCGGCTCATCGTATCTTCTACACGGTACATCTCTGCGTTGCTTTCCGTCATGATTTTTCCGGCTAGCAAACAGGTATTAAGTAATAAATCCAAATCTCTTTCTGGCATGATAAATTCTCCAATGATTATTTTCTTGAATTTATTTTACTACAAAAAAACGATAAAACGTATAAAAAGAGAAATTGCCTTTTAAATATGAGAAGTACCTTCAAATGTTTAAGATAAAGAAAGCTTTCTTCTATATTGTTGACCAATCGTTCAAGAATATGGCATAATCAGGATATGGGAAGAATAAGAGAATTTAACGAAGAAACAGTTTTGACAGAAGCAGCCAAAGTATTTGCTAAAAATGGGTATGCAGGAACATCAATCAGTCAGTTGGTAAAAGCCACTGGTTTGCTTCGAGGCAGTTTATATTCTGCTTATTATAGTAAAGCTGGTTTATTTAGAACTTGCTTCAACTATGTGGCAGAATGTGACGCTAGCAGTAAAGAAGGATTGATTGATTTGTTGATCGTTGCTTTATTAGAACGGTCAGCTGATGACAAGGAAGTGAACAAACTCGCAACGAATGTCATCGCCGAATTAGAAAAGAAGAACAAGATTCCGATTGAGACGATCATTGCCAAGCGAATCATGCTTCGAGGGAATCTTATCAAAAGAGAGGAGAAGTAGAAAATGGCTAAAGTTGAAATCAAAAATGATCAATTGATCATCAGCATGGAAGGAGCAAGAAAACTTTGGGCGATGAAAAGTGAGATCGCTACCCCTTTGACCAATGTGATGGGGGCCACAGCCGATCCGGATGTGTGGGAAGATACACCAAAATTTGGTGAAAAAAGAGTAGGTGTTGACGCATATGGTCACTACTTTGCAGGGACGTTCGTCCAAGACTCAAACAAAATATTCTATGATCTCAAGAGAAAAGAAGATGCAGTCGTGATCACATTAAAAGATGAAGAATTCAGCCGTCTCATCATAGGTGTAGAAGATCCACAAGCAACAGTGGCGATGATTGAACAGGCAATGAACAGATAGTCATAGGAAAAAGGAAGTATTCATTTAGTTGCTCAACTCCGAGAAATAAGCGTGCACCCCTGAAATTGCTTTGCCGATTTTGGGGATGCACGCTTATTTCTGATTGTCATTTTTTAAGAACAGCGTTTCTCCAATTTTAAACGACTTAACGAACGAGCGGTATCAAATGGCCTTTATACGTTTATTTCAGTAATTTGATTAAAAGTGCGTATCTAACTTTTGAAGGAGTTAAAGTACTTCTCTATTTATAAAAAGGGGAACGTATGTTAAGATTTATGGAGTTCAACGGAATAAAGGAGTAGATATATGAACAAAAAAACAACGAAAGCAATCGTAGGAGTCGCTGTTGCCCTTTTAGCGGGCGCATTAGGGATCTCCACTACCCAGAAAGACTCTGATCTCATTCAACAGATTACAGGTTTATTTGATTCAAAACCTCAAGTGTCACAAGTAGCGAATGTTCCAGAATATGATGGAACACATCAAGAAATCGAAATCAATCACAATAAACCAACCTTTACAGAAGAAGAACTGAGTTTAGAAAAAGGAACGTGGGAAAGCTATTCCGATATCGACCGCTTGAATCGCGTGGGCCAAGCAAATGCCATGTTAGGAAAAGAGATGTTTCCTAAAGAAAAGCGTGAGTCTCTTTATATCGATCCCACAGGTTGGAAGCAAAAAAAATTAAGTGATGGACAGTGGTTGTACAATCGAAGCCATTTGATAGGTTTTCAGCTGACTGGACAAAATAATAACATCAAAAATCTGATGACGGGGACACGTTCGTTAAATACCCCTTATATGCTTGCACATGAGAACGATATTGCCGCATACATCAAAGAAACAAATCATCATGTTCGCTATCGAGTAACCCCACATTTTGAAGATGATGAACTAGTGGCACGAGGTGTTCAGTTAGAGGCACAAAGTATTGAAGATAACCAAATCTCTTTCAATGTTTTTATTTATAATGTCCAAGATGGCTATACGATCAACTATCAAACGGGTCAAGCCAAGAAAACATAATCAATGCGTGTCCGTTATTTGAATATTTTGTGAATTTTTTGAAAAAACAGAGAAAAGGCTTATTTTTAAGTCAATATCACGTATACTGTAAGAAAGTCTACTCACAAATGTTGGAATCGATGCAATCAAAATAAGAAATCATTATTATTTTTATATTTCTGACTAAGTTAGAATATTTATTTGTAGTTTTGCCACATTTCGAGTAAAATAAAGGGTGTAGAGGGTAATTTGACTACCCTGCGGAAAGAGGTGTAGAATCATGGGTTTTACAGATGAAACCGTACGTTTTGGTTTTGATGATAGTCGTAAAAAAGAAGTCAGCGAAACATTAGCGATCGTTTATCGGGCTTTGGAAGAAAAAGGCTACAATCCAATCAACCAGATTGTGGGCTACTTGCTTTCTGGAGACCCGGCCTACATTCCTCGTTATCGTGATGCAAGGAATTTGATCCGTCGTCATGAACGCGATGAAATCATGGAAGTGATCGTTAAAGACTATCTCTCAAACCATGGAGTGAATCTATGAGAGTGATGGGCTTGGATGTCGGCTCAAAAACAGTAGGCGTCGCTGTCAGTGATCCTTTTGGCTGGACTGCACAAGGCGTAGAGATCATTCGTATCGACGAAGAAAAAGAAGAATTTGGCTTCGATCGATTGGCAGAATTAGTCAAACAGTACGAAGTCGATCGTTTTGTTGTCGGTTTGCCGAAAAACATGAATAACTCAATCGGTCCTAGAGCAGAAAGCTCAATGGCTTATGGAGAAAAAATCAAAGAAATGTTTTCTCTACCAGTCGAGTATCAAGATGAACGACTAACGACAGTACAAGCAGAACGCATGTTGGTCGAACAAGCGAATACATCAAGAGCAAAAAGAAAAAAAGTCATCGATAAGCTTGCTGCGGTGATGATTTTACAAAATTATTTAGATGGTTCGGGGAAACAACTATTTTAAAAAATGGAAAAGAGGGGTTCTAATGGCAGAACACAATCATACACATGATCATGAAGGACATGAACATATCACATTAGTCGATGATCAAGGAAATGAAACATTATACGAAATCTTGTTGACAGTTGATGGACAAGAAGAATTTGGCCGTAACTATGTATTACTTTATCCAGCTGGCGTACCAGAAGATGAGGACGTAGAATTACAAGCTTATGCCTATGTGGAAAACGAAGATGGCACAGAAGGCGAACTAGAACAAATCGAAACAGACGCTGAATGGGACATGATTGAAGAAGTCTTCAATACATTCATGGCTGAAGAAGAAGAATAGTTTTAAAACAGTGGAGAAACCTTAATATAATAAGGTTTCTCCTTTTTTGTTTTTCTTTTGACCAAGAAATTGACCAAGCTTGATATCGAAAGAAAGACTAAGGCTATCCTTATCTCAGTACATAAAACACAACAAAGAAAGGAAGGATCAAATGATTAGAACTGCTCGTTTGGAAGATGCAGAAGCGATAAATCAGCTTAATAAGGAAGAATTAGGGTATGAAATATCTTTGTTGGAAACGACGAAACAATTGAAGAATATCTTAGCTCAACCAGAAATGTATGTCATCGATGTTTATGAAGAAGATAGTACAAGGAAAGTATTAGGATATGTACATGCGCAGAAGTACGAAACGTTGCTAAGTCCAACGATGTTCAATATTTTAGCATTAGCGGTTTCTTCAAACGTCTAAAAACAAGGGATTGGTAGGCAATTGATGGAGAGGATAGAAAAGCAAGGAAAAGAGCGAGGCTATCATGGCGTTCGACTAAATTCTGGCGAACATCGAAAAGAAGCGCATCATTTTTACGAGTGTATCGGCTATCATTCAACAAAATGGCAAAAACATTTTCTCAAAGAATGTTGACTCGTGCGATATAAAAAAACTTCCCGACCACTGATCGAGAAGTTTTTTTATTCATGAGAATCAAGAGAATAGTTGCATCAAAAATCCTGAAATAATCAAGACGATTGCGCCACCTAAACGATTACCCATTTGGGCAAAAGCAATCAATTCCATACGATTTGCTGCGGATAAAACAGCAACATTTCCTGTTCCTCCCATTGAATTGTTACATAACCCTGCTGTGATCGTTGATTCGATTGGATAAAGTCCGAATAGACGACCAACAAAAGCAGAAACGAGTGAGATGACGATGACACTTGTTAAGCAAAGGACGACGAATTGCCATGTAAGAGCAGAAGCTAAAACATTTAAGTTCAATAAGGCAATCCCGATTCCTGCTAAGACAGCTGCCGTTAAGTTTTTAACGATCAAGTTGTTGAACATGATGGCTGCATCTTCATAATACTCAGGAAGAATATTGGTGATTTTACAAATTACTACGATGATGATCATAAAAGCATACGCATGAACTTTTGGTACAAAGAAATTACAAATTTGTCCAAGGATAAAGAAGGTGATCGAAACTATTAGACCAACACCTAATTGTGGGATAGAAGGTTTCACGTCGCGTGGTTTTCCGTCGCCTAGATCTCCTTTTTCCATTAGTTTGCCGTTCCCGTTCAATTTTGGCATAGATTGTCCGGCACGAGCAACTAAAGCGGCACCGATGATGGCTAGCACATTTGTCATTGCTGTGGCAGGGATCAAACGTGAGATAATAGCAGAAGCATCTGTTCCTAAGACGTTTGCATAGATCGTTGATAGTGGAACAGCACCAGCACCTACACCGCCAGCCATTGCGGGTAAAGAGATGTACAATACTGAATTTGCAAAGCCATTACCAATCAACATTCCGACTAGACCAACAGCAAAAAATGATACGACCATGGAAATAAGTGCAACAGGAATAAAACGGACGGAAGCTTTCATCAATAATTTACGATTCATGCCTAGAATACTTCCGGTAATCAATGCAGCGATATAAAAATCTAAAAAGCCCATATTGTTGACAAAGTTTTCAGTTGATTTCACTACATAATCAGGCAAAATACCAAATGTGGCAATTGCTGCGGAAGCAAAGATCGCAAATACAGAGCCACCACCTAAATAACTTTTAACGATGGGGATCTTTGTGCCGATAAAATGGAATAGATTACCAAAAATGACGAGTACGGCAATAGGACCGATCATGTTCGTTGGCAATTTACCTAATGCCATCGCAACAATCAAGACGAGAACCATGATCAAATAGAGCGGCAAGCTGACGCCACTGATCTTTGTGTCCCAAAAGCCTTCTTTTTTTGTTTTAGTGACTGTAGCAGTCGCTTTTTGTTGATGTAACATCCTTACAGATCCTTTCTTTGATTAACGAGAATTGCAAATACTTATAAAATAGCTTGCTTCTAGTCGCTAATCATTTTCAATAGTTTACGGCAGAAAACACCCCTTGGATCTATTCGTTGAGAAATCGTTGGTTTTCCTATTTTCTCGTTTCGTACAGATCCAAGGCTTTGATGTATGCCGTATTTGCTACTTCAAGTCTTTTTTGATAAGAAATGTTTGAGTAGCAAATAGTTATGAAAGAGTAGTTAGCAGATCAAGCGAGTTAAGCTTCTAGATCTTGATATTCAGGTACCCATTTTGCTGCTTCGACTGTTGCTTTGATGTCTGTGATTTCTTCACGGTTCAATTGTTGATCAACGACTGATTGAGCAACTGTTTCAGCAATCGTTTGTGAAAATTCAGTGATTCTTGCAACAGGAGGCAAAATAGCTGCGCCTGGTTTTGTGACATCAACGATCCCACCTAATGCACGACTTGCTTGTGAGATGATTTCAGCGTTGACACGAGTAGCGGTTGAAGCAATCAAGCCTAGTCCTAATCCTGGATACATCAATGCGTTATTTGCTTGTCCAATTTGGTAAGTCACTCCATTGTATTCTACATCATCGGCAGGGATACCTGTTCCGACTAATGCTTTTCCATCTGTCCATTCAATCAAATCTTTTGCTTTTGCTTCTGCAAGTTTTGTTGGATTAGACAAAGGCATGATGATTGGTCGTGGTGTATGACTTGCCATTTCTTTGACGATTTCTTCGGTGAATGCTCCAGGTTGAGTAGATGTACCGATCATAATTGTTGGATGAATCGCTTTGACCACTGCTTCTAGATTTGTTAATTCTTCACTGTTGGCAAATTCAGAACGTTGACGTGCAAAAGGAATTTGTCCAGGAGTCAAGCCTTCAGTATCTTCGAATAATAGCCCTTGTTTGTCCACTTGGTAGAAGTGCTTACGTGCTTCTGTTTCGGGTACACCTTGGCGGATCATTTCGTCTAATAAGATATTAGCAATACCGACACCAGCAGTTCCGGCACCAAATGTTAGAATCGTTTGATCTTTCAAAGATTCACCAGAAATATTCAATCCACCTAATACTCCGGCTAGTACGACAATACCTGTTCCTTGGATATCATCATTGAATGTTGTGATTTTATCTTCATATTTTTCTAAGATCGTTGCGGCATTGCCACGACCAAAGTCTTCCCAGTGAAGCAATAATTCAGGGAATAATTCTGTAGCAGATGAAACGAATTGGTCGATGAATTCATAATAAGAATCTCCTTCGACACGAGCATGTTTGTTTCCTAAGTATAATGGATTATTTAGTAACTCTTCGTTATTGGTACCAGCATCGATCGATACAGGTAATACTTGCGCTGGATTGATACCAGCAGCTGCGGTATAAACCATTAATTTTCCGATGGCGATGTCAACACCGTTAACGCCCCAGTCACCCATACCAAGGATTCCTTCTGCATCAGTGACAACGATCAAACGGATATCACGACCGTCTGCAGCATTTTTTAAGCTTTCTTTGATCAATTCTGGTTCATCGATTGAAAGAAATGCAGCATCTTGTGGTTTTAAGAAAATTTCATTGTATTGTTCGATCGCATCTGCAACAACTGGATCATATACTACAGGCATGAATTCGACTAAATGTTGACCCATCAATTTATAGAACAATGTACGATTAGTATTGAATAAGTTCATTAAGAAAATACGTTTTTCTAAATCTGTTTGTTTACTTAAATATTGTCCATATGCTTGAACCGATTGTTGTTCTAATGTTTGGACAGTACTTGGAAGCATGCCAGCAATCCCATATTTTTTACGTTCTTCTTTTGTAAAAGCAGTTCCTTTATTTAGAAATGGATTATTTAATAAGTTTAACCCTGTGATCATAAGTAATTCCTCCTAAGTTTTAATACATACGAAGTATAGGATTCACTACTGACTATAGTCAAAATAGGTAGTTATGATAAATTTTATTTATATGACAAAAGAAAAAAGGAAACTGAGACAAAAGTAAAATTTACTTTTGTCTCGAGCTCCTTTGATGTGGTTCTGATCGGGAGTAAATAAAAAGAGTCAGTGGAATTGTGTTGACTTTATGGAATCAGTCACCGTTGGAAGTGAATGATTTCTTTTTTGACGATCTCAAGCCCTTTTGTTAAAACTTCCAAAGGATTAGAGGATAAAGCAATTCGAATGAAAGGATCATCTTGTGGATGTGTCGTAAAGCGATGCGAATGATAAACACGAACCCCTTTATTTAAAAAAGCTTGTTCGATCGCTCGTGGAGATAGGTCATCACGAACAGCGATAGGCCGATAAAAAGGAAGTGGATTGGTCGGGCGCGGCAAGTTGAAAAATGTATCGAATATTTCGTTTGCTTGCTTTGTGTAATTGGCTTTTGTTTCAAGTATTTTCTGTGCGGTTTCTGAACATAGTATTTGTGTGATGATCTCCGCCTCTAAGCTAGAGGTTTTGACATTGATATTGAAAATCGCTTGTTGGATCTTTTCTTTATATTTTTCAGGAAATACTAGAAAAGCGACACGCAATCCTGCACATATATACTTTGTCATTCCTGCAAGATAAATGGTTTGTTCGGGGAGTAATTGCTGGAATGAAGGAAGTAATGTCTTTTGATTGTAAGTGGTCATAAAAGAATGGATATCGTCTTCGATCACGATCAATTGTTCTTTCAAGATCACTTCTTTTAATTGTAGCCTGCGTTCTTCTGACAATTGAAAACCAATAGGATTATTACATGAAGGCATCAGAAAAATACCATGGATCTTCTTTTTCCGGCATTCTTGTTCAAGTAATTCGGGCAGCATGCCATCATCATCAAAATCGATTGGCACGATTTCCATATGATAAAGTTGAGCAAGCTCAATGAAATTCGAGTAAGTATAGCGATCAACTGCCAAACGATCTCCAGGAGAGAACAAAGCAGCGAGAGTGACTGCTAAGCCATTTTGAACGCCTGAGACAATGGCAATCTGTTCATTTGAGGTGTAGACGCTTTGTGTTTCCAACCAATTTTTGGCAATCGTCAATTGATAATTCGTACCTAAAGGTTCACGATAGCTAAGCAACCCGCTGATCCCGTGGTTTTGTGAGGCTGCTTGGATAAATGGAGTAATCATTTCGTTGCATTGTTCAAAAGAACTAACTAAACCAAAATCAATGATATGATCGGGCACTTGGTCGGAAGAAATCGTGATCGATGTGAACGCATTTGGTGATACGAATGTGCCACTCCCGATGTTCGTATAGAGTAATCCTTTTTCTAATCCTAACTTGTAGGCTTGACCCACAGTTGTAAAATTGATGTCTAAAAAGTCAGCGAGCTCTCTTTGGGAAGGTAATCTTGTATTTTTCTGTAATTTATTTGATAAAATATCAGACTCTAATTGCGTGATGAGTGATTGATAGATTGGGCGATGTAACTTTGTTTTATCTGGACGCCAAGTCAGTGGATAGTTCTCATAAGAATTGATTGACATGCTCGTTCCTTCTTTCAAAAATTGTATTCCATACAATTATATCATTGAATGTATTGTTTTTGAGGATTAGGATAAAGAAAAAGGAGATGGAACATGAAAATAATCAATAGTAATGAAGTAATCACTCAGTTGAGTTTTATAGAAGCAATCAAAGTGATGGAACAGTGTTTTAAAGATTTTCAAGCAGGAACGATTTCTCAAGAAAAACGAATGGTCCAACAATTACCTGATGGAGAGAATCATAATGTATTTGCTATGATGCCTGCTTATTTAGGAAAGAATCGTTACTTTGGTTCCAAAATCATCACAGCTTTTCCAAATAACCACAAACAAAATTTGCCTTCTCACTTAGGAGAGGTTTTACTTTTCGATTCAAAAAACGGACAACCCGTTGCGATGGTCAATGCAAACGCCGTAACTTGGATACGAACAGCGGCAGTTTCAGCTTTAGCTACGAAATTTTTAGCAAAGAAATCAGCAAATGCGCTGACATTGATCGGATCTGGGCAACAAGCGGCTTCACATCTAGCGACTATTACTTGTGTTCGAGCAATTCAGCGTGTGTTTGTCTATGATTTAGATGAAACGAGACGAAAACAATTTATTTTACAGTACCAAGAAGATTACCCTGAACTAACTTTTATTGAGTGTTCAAAACTAGAGGAAGCCACGAAAGAAACAGATATTATCTGTACATTGACCCCAAGTAAAACGCCAATTTTGTCAAGAAAGAATATTCAACCAGGTACCCATATCAATGCGATCGGGACATTCACTCCCGATACCCGTGAGTTAGCCAGTGATTTGATGGCGTTTGGCCAATTATATGTAGATGATTATCAAGCAATAAAAAGGGAAAGTGGCGATTACTTGATTCCCTTAGCAGAAGGTGTATTGACTGAAACAGCGATTCTCGGATCGTTAGGTGAATTAGTTACTCATCAGAAAAATGGTCGTACAGACGAACAAAGTATTACGATATTTGATGCTGTGGGCTTAGCAGTAGAAGATTTATGCTGTGCCGAATACATTTATGAAAAAATAAAGGGAGTAGTTTTGAAATGAATTTATCTTATTATGTAGTTGATGCCTTCACAAATGAGGTTTTCAAAGGAAATCCTGCGGCGGTATATGTCTTGGATAAGTGGTTATCAGATGAGACCATGCAAAAAATCGCAATTGAAAATAATCTATCTGAGACCGCTTTTACTGTAAAAAAAGGGAAGAGCTATGAATTGCGCTGGTTTACTCCGGATCGTGAAATTGATCTATGTGGCCATGCGACTTTAGCAACCGCGTTTGTCTTATTCAATTTCTATGGCATCACGGAAGACACGATTTCATTTTCCACGCAAAGTGGTGAGTTATTTGTGACGAAGAAAGAGGAAAGATATGCGATGGATTTTCCAAGTATTCTACCGCAACCAATCGCTATATTACCAGAATATGAGCAAGCAATCGGTGTAAAAATACTAGAGGCGTATCTTGCTAGAGACTTATTTTTTGTTTTAGAAGATGAAGAGACCGTGGCAAATCTGACACCTGATTATACTGCAATGACCCAATTGCAAGCAGGAGTTGGGGTAATTGTTACCGCCGAGGGTAAGAATGAAGATTTTGTTTCTAGAACATTTTTCCCAAAACTAACGATCAATGAAGACCCAGTATGTGGTTCAGCACATGCCAACTTGATTCCTTATTGGGCAAAAAAACTTGGAAAAGATCAATTCATTGCGCAACAGCTTTCTCCACGAGGAGGGTATTTGACGTGTCAGTGGTTGGGTGACCGAGTGATGATCAGTGGAGAAGCGACCTTATTTGCAAGAGGGGAAGCATATATCTAGAGAATTCGAGAAATGGCTAGCTAAGTAAAAAATCTCATTATTATAGAAACAACTCCAACGTCAAAAGACATTGGAGTTGTTTTTTTGATTCTTCGGTTTAGTGGAAACGATTTTCACGTAATGTCACATTTTTGATATCTTCTACTGTTTGAGTTCCCGCAAGTTGCATGACCATTTCGAGTTCTTTCTTGAAGAAGTCGAATACTTGGTGGATGCCTGTACTTCCTCCAAGGGCTAAACCGTAGATAGCAGGACGGCCGATAGCAACTAGATCAGCACCAGAAGCGATTGCTTTAAAGACATGCTGTCCACGTCGAATACCGCTATCGAAAACGATCGGCACACGTTTATCAACTGCTTCTGCTACATATTTTAAGGAATCAAAAGAGGCAGGACCACCATCTAATTGACGTCCACCATGATTGGATACCCAGATGCCATTTGCACCGGCATCTAAAGAACGAAAAACGTCGTCTTCTGATTGGACACCTTTCACATAAACTGGTAAGTCAGAATGGGTAGTGATAAACTCAATATCTTTTGGACTTAACTTTTGTTTGGAAGATTTATATACAGCATCCATCGTTTGGCCAACGCCTGATTGATAGGCTTGAACGATCGGCATTGGTAAAGGGAAGGTGAAGCCATTCCGCAAATCAGTTTCCCGATTTCCGCCAACAGTAGCATCAGCGGTCAAGACGATGGCTTTTGCGCCATTACGTTTTGCCATCTCTAAAATATCGAGATTGATGGCATCATCTTTACTCATGTAAAACTGAAACCATTGCGGTGCATCTGGTCCACCCGCTTCACGAATGTCTTCCAACGTACAGGAAGCGTAAGAACTCGCTGTATAAATCGTATGAAAATCTGCCACTCCTTTAGCTGAAGCTTTTTCTGCTTGTGTATGAGCTAAGCCATGAGCGGCAATAGGAGCCATGATGATTGGTGCAGTTAGTGTTTCTTGGTCAAAGTAGGTAGTTGTATCTGGTATTTCTACATCTTTTAAAACATGAGGAATAATCAATTGATGATTGAATGATTGCACATTTTCTTGATAAGTATATAAATCACCAGCACCGCTACTGATATAGCCGAATCCACCAGTAGGAATCACTTGTGCCGCAGCCATTTCTAAATCTTCTGTGTTAATAAAATTAATCTGACCTTCTTGTGAGCCAGCTTGATAAATTTTTTCCATAAAACAATCCTTCTTTCCGAATATCGATCAATTAAAAATGTTTTGTCAGCGTTTACATTTTTATGCTACACCTTGTTTTTAAAACAGGCAAATAATCTGTTTTATTTTATTCTTATTTATTGAATAACTATTGCTTTAGATGAGTCTATGGGCGTTTAAAATACTTAAAATAAAAAATTGATTTAAATGGATTCTGTTTTTTATCTGTTAACTATTTTGTGAAATTTTTCTTTTATGACAAACTGACTCGAATAACTGAGACACCTAATTGTTCGATTTTTTTTGCAAGTTTAGGCGAACAATATTGATCAGTGATCAAATAATCAAATGCTGAGATATCAGCAATCTTAAATTGCGCAGTCTGTCCAATCTTGCGATGGTCTGCAACGAGGATGCGGCACTTGATACTTTTTTTGATCATCCATTCGTTGATTTTAGATTCATTCAATATTTTTGTTGTAACCCCATTATTCAAGTCTATTCCACTACAACCGATGATACAGGCATCGGCATTCATATCGGCTAATGTCCGAGCGGCAATATCACCCACCAACACTTCTTTAGGTACGCGCAGTTCACCACCAGTGAGGATATAACTATAATTGCCTGGTCTAACAGAGGAAACAACTTTCAAATTATTCGTAACAATCGTGACGTGGTTTGATTCCAGATAATCCAAGGTAGCTAAGGCAGTGGAGCTTGAGTTGATAAAGACGGTGGCATAATCCCCAATATACTGACTGGCATAACGAGCAATCTGATGTTTGATCCTTGTTGGGCCTGAAAGATCAAAATTCATTTGATTGTCATAGTTGAAAAGACAGTGACCGTGTTCACGTATGATTTCATTTTTCTCTTCTAATAATGTTAGATCACGACGGATCGTGCTCAGTGATACCTGGAGTTTTTCAGCTAGTTCAATCGTCGTCATCTGTTCACGTCCTTGTAGTAGATCAAGAATTTCATTCCGTCTTTTTTCAATCATCAACCGAGAATTTTTCATAGCATTCCTTCCTTTTCTATTGTGTTTTTTTCTATATGACTGATTATAGCTAAACGAGCATAAAAAAATTTGAAACAATCACATAAAGTAATAACAGTCATATAAAGCTATTCCAATCGTTATGATAGCGCTCTATTATTTATGTATACCGAACATAAAAGGGGGAAATGGCGCATGGATGTGACAGAAGTAACAAAAGAAAGTTGGCTACTGTCGACTTTCCCAGAATGGGGAACTTACCTGAACGAAGAAATCGAAATGGAACAAGTAAAAGAAAAAAGCGTATCTATATGGTGGTTAGGGTGTACAGGTATTTGGTTGAAGACACATGAAGGCACGAATATCCTTTGTGACTTATGGTGTGGGACAGGAAAACGAACACATGGGAATGGACAAATGAAAAAAGGGCACCAGATGATGCGGATGAGCGGCACGGAAAAGATGCAACCGAATTTACGTACGCAACCTTTCGTGATCGATCCTTTTAAAATCAAAGACGTGGATGCTTTAGTCGTGACGCATATCCATTCTGATCATTTAGATATCCACACTGCCGCAGCTGTTCATCAAAATTGCCCAAAAGCAAAATTTATCGGACCCAAAGCAGTGGTAGAAACATGGCTTTCTTGGGGGATACCGAAAGAAAAGACGGATGTAGTCAAACCTGGTGATGTAGTCAGGGTCAATGAAGTAGAGATCGTTGCGCTAGAAGCGTTTGATCGGACAGCTTTGATCACACATGATGATCCTGATGTCCGACTAAAAGAGCAGTTCCCTCAAGATATGGATACGATCGCTGTCAATTATCTGTTCAAAACTTCTGGCGGTTCAATCTACCATGCCGGAGACTCTCATTATTCCAATCTCTTTGCAAAACATGGCAATGAGCATCAAATCGATGTTTGTTTAGGTGCATATGGAGAAAATCCGCGAGGTATCACAGATAAGATGACTGCCAGTGATTTATTGAGGATGGCAGAATCGCTAAGAGCTCAAGTAGTGATCCCAGTCCATTATGATATTTGGTCAAATTTTATGGCTGATCCTAGCGAGATCACTCAATTATGGCGAATGAAAAAAGATCGATTAGCTTATCAGTTTTCTCCTTATATTTGGCAAGTGGGGGGGAAGTATACGTATCCAGATAATAAACAAGATCTAGCATTCAACTTTGATCGTGGTTTCCATGATGTCTTCACCCAAGAAAATGATACGCCATTTCCATCATTTTTATAGTAAATCGAGCACTATATTTTTTAAAATCAGCAAAATCGAGATTTTTTATCGATGAAAAAAAGTGAGAGGAGGAAGAACGTATCAAAGTCAGTGATTGCAAGACAAAGGCTTCACGTAATGTGAACACATTATTGTCGCATAGTTTAAAAACTGCTTGATACAGTTTGTGGAGATGTTGAGATATTTCTATGAAAATGGATTAGTCAATTATGTAGAAACGGAGATCGATGATTGGCGAGTAGCAATTGAGGAGAGTGGTCGTCTCTTATTAGAAAAAGGCATCGTTGCTCCTACCTATATTGAAAAAATGATTCGTTGTGTCGAAGAATATGGTACATATATCCTGATTGCTCCTCATGTAGCGATGCCTCATGCCATGCAAGGGAACTCGAATGTATTCGATACAGCGATTGCATTTACCAAAATGAAAGTGCCAGTTTCTTTTGAAGATGACTCAAAGTCTGCCAGTCTATTTTTCACTTTAGCAGCAAAAGAACCAGAGCAGCATCTGAGTAACATCCAATCATTATCGGAATTGCTGATGCAAGAAGGATTGATTCAAGCACTACTTGCAACGGAGTCGCTGGAAGATTACCAAGTAGTCATGGAAGAATATGACCAAGCATAGGTAGAAGTAGCCCATTGCTTGTTGCATATGACTGATGGGAAAGCTTTAGTCTAACATAAAAATTTATAAACTAAAATAGGATGTAAGGGAGGGAGTCCGTCCAACTGAAAACCTACTCGCTAAAAAAATAAGTCAACGTTTTTGGAGGATTTAGGAGGGTTTTCGGTAACGGGAAAATATGGGAGATATCTTTATGGAGATATGGACGTATTTTGCGACAAACATATTGACGCAGCCAGCTTACTTGATCGGTTCGATCGTTTTATTAGGGTATATACTCCTTGGTCGACCAATATATGAATGTTTAGCTGGTTTTTTGAAAGCTACTGTAGGTTATCTGATCTTAGCTGTTGGATCAGGAGGTTTAGTGAATAATTTTCGCCCGATCTTGGTTGGATTAAAGGATCGATTCAACCTTGAAGCGATGGTGACCGATCCATACTTTGGTCAAAATGCTGTAGATGCGGGATTGATGGAAACGTTCGGGCGAACATTCAGTGATGTAATGATTTTATTATTGATTGCATTTATTTTGAATATCCTGCTAGTTCGTTTCCAAAAATATACAAAACTTCGAGCTGTATTTACGACCGGTAATGTCCAAATCCAGCAAGCAGCGACAGCGTTTTGGATTTTACTTTTCTGTTTTCCTGAGTTAGGGAGAGTAGAAGTATTAGTATTTATGGGCATTATTTTAGGTTGTTACTGGGCAGTTGCTTCTAATTTGACTGTTGGTGTGACGCAAGAACTAACCGATGGGGCTGGTTTTGCAATTGCGCATCAACAGATGTTTGGGGTGTATATCTTTTCTACACTAGCAAAATGGTGGCAAAAAAATAGTCGTAAAAAAGCAGGGAATAGAAAAGCCGATAAAAAACTGGAAGATATGGAACTTCCTGGTTTCTTATCGATCTTCAATGAGAATATGGTAGCGACTTCTTTATTGATGTTGTTTTTCTTTGGCATCATATTGTTGGTACTAGGACAAGAGTATCTGATCGAATCAGAGTTTATGGTGCAAGGACAAAGTTTTCTTTTCTATATCCTGACAACTTCTTTGAATTTTGCTGTGTATTTAGCGATTTTACAACTTGGGGTACGGACTTTCGTGGATGAATTGACACAATCTTTCCAAGGGATTTCGAATACTATTTTACCAGGTGCTGTGCCAGGGATCGATGTGGCTGCGACCTTTGGATTCGGTTCACCAAATGCTGTAACGATAGGATTTTTATTTGGGGCATTAGGTCAATTCTTAATGATCATTTTATTGATCTTATTCCGATCACCAACGATCGTGATCGCTGGGTTCATTCCACTATTTTTTGACAATGCGGTAATAGCTGTTTTTTCTAACAATCGTGGGGGCTTTAAAGCGGCATGCTTGTTCCCATTCTTATCAGGACTGATCCAAGTCGGTGGTTCTGCTCTGTTTGCAACATGGATCGGGTTATCTCGCTATGGTGGCTATATTGGGATGTTTGACTGGGCGAGTGCTTGGCCAGCATTTACTGTATTGATGAAATTTTTAGGGTATGCAGGAGTCGTGCTAGTCGTTATTGGTCTGTTGCTTATTCCTCAACTGCAATATCGAAAAAATCCAAAAGGGTATTTTCTGATCGTCGAGGATTATCAAAAATATAAAGAGAATTTTGGAGAAAACAATTGATTGGAGGAGATTTGATTGAGAATTTTAGTTTCATGTGCAAATGGCTCGGGTACAAGTTTAATGATGATGCGTAGTGTAGAAAAAGCAATGAGAGAACTAAATATTACAATTACCAAAATTCATCATTGTCCGATTTCTGAAGGGAAAAGCTCTGCGAGTCAGTATGATGTCGTATTTACACCACTTAATTTTATGCCGATGTTTATACAAGCAATCGAGCGAGGCGTGACAGTTGTTGGGATCAAAAATGTCATGTCACCGACGGAAATCTGCGAGAAATTCAAGGAAACAGAATTATACAATGAATGGCAATCAAAGGAGAAATAAATGAAACGACCAAAATTACAAATCGCTTTAGATCATAACAAATTAGCCTCTGCTTTAGCTGATGTCAAAAGGATCGGAGAAATCGTTGATGTGATCGAAGTAGGGACGATCCTTTGTCTTCAAGAAGGCAAGAAGCCGATCGAATGTATCAGAGAGATGTTTCCAGAAAAAACAATCGTTGCAGATACGAAATGTGCCGATGCTGGAGAAACGGTAGCTGAGAATGTAGCAAAAGCTGGAGCTGATTTCATGACAGTGATCTGTTGTGCCTCATTGCCCACCATGCGAGCTGCGCAAAAGAAAGTCAAAGAACTTCAAGTTGAATTATACGGGGAGTGGACGCTAGAGCAAGCCAGACAATGGCGAGAGATTGGGATTTCTCAAGTAGTCTATCATCAAAGTCGAGATGCTTTGTTAGCGGGGGAAGTTTGGGGAGAAAAAGATTTAAAGCTAGTTCAACAATTGATCGATTTAGGCTTTGACGTGTCTGTGACTGGAGGGCTTTCGATTTCCACTTTAGCGTTGTTCCAAGGGATGCCGATCTTTCACTTTATTGTGGGTAGGGGATTGACGGCAAGTGCAGATCCTGTTAATCAAGCTCAGGCATTCCAAGAAGAAATCAAACGTTTATGGGGAGAATGAGATGGTGAGGATCGGGATATACGAAAAGGCGTTGCCTAGTAACTGGACATGGCAAGAGCGGCTAGATGCAGTCAAAAACTTAGGGTTTGATTTTCTGGAAATGTCAATCGATGAGAGCGATGAACGATTGGCACGTTTAGATTGGTCGGATGAACAAATCACTCGTTTAAAACAAGCGATCGACGCTTCGGGTATCTCTATCCACTCCCTTTGTTTGAGTGGCCACCGGCGTTTTCCTTTTGGTTCAGCGGATAGAGACAAACAAGCACAAGCATTGGCCATGATGAAAAAAGCGATAAAACTTGCGTATCGGTTAGGTATCAGGATCATACAAGTAGCCGGATACGATGTTTACTATGAGGAAAAATCAATCGAAACAAGGGAGTCTTTTATTAGAGGGATGCGTGCTAGTATCAAAGAGGCAGCACAGTATGGGATCATTTTGTCCGTCGAGATCATGGACGACCCATTCATGAATTCGATACGTAAATTTATGTACTTAAAAAAACAAATCCCATCCCCTTATTTACAAGTATATCCTGATTTAGGCAATTTATCTGCATGGCCTGAAAATGATGTTTCTGTTGAACTTGAACAAGGAATCGAGTATATCACTTCGATCCATTTAAAAGATACGCAACCAGTAACTACTAATAGTCAAGGAAAGTTTCGAGAAGTAGTTTTCGGGCAAGGCTGTGTTGATTTTACTGGTGTGCTTCAAACGTTGAAACGCTTGAACTACGAGGGAACTTTCCTGATCGAAATGTGGAGCGGTGCGGATCACGATTATGAACAGCAAATTTTAGAGGCGAAGAACTATCTATTGCCGAAATTAAAAGAAGCTGGCTTCTAATTGTAAAAAAAACACATAGATTTTTATTTTGTAGAGCCAAACGAACGATAATATTTTTTTTGAGCAGATTACTCCTCTTAAAATTTATCAAGTGATAAGATATGTTTATCGCTTGATAAATTTTTAGGAGGTATTTTTATGTTTTTAGCACTAAATGAAATTATTCATTCAAAATTACGTTATGCCTTAGTGACAGGTGTGATGTTTCTAATAGCTTATCTTGTCTTTTTTTTGACGGGATTAGCCTATGGTTTAGCACAAGACAATCGTACTGCTGTGGATAAATGGGAAGCTGATACTATTGTCTTATCGAAGGATGCGAATACAAACTTAGGAATGTCAATGATCACGAAAAAGACAGCAGAAGAAGTGAAAGGTGATCAAGTCGCTTATTTAGCTCAAACACCTGGCGTAGTAACGAGTCCAGATCGTCCTGATGCAGATAAAGTCAATGTTAGTTTTTTTGGGATCGATCAAAATCAATTTATTATGCCCAATATCGTGGAAGGAGAAGAGTTCAATTCAAATGATGAAGCGGTTGGTGATATCAGTTTAAAAGAAGAATATGGGTTAGATATCGGTGATACGATCAAATTATCAGGAAGCGATAAGACGTTCAAATTGACTGGTTTCACTGAAAATGCAAAATTCAATGTCTCGCCAGTTGTTTATACAACGATCAATGCATATCAAGAGATTCGATTTGAAAAAGAAGATGCGACTGAGAATGCACGTATCAATGC
The DNA here is from genome assembly GCF_017316305.2 of Enterococcus sp. DIV1094. NCBI lineage: Bacteria > Bacillati > Bacillota > Bacilli > Lactobacillales > Enterococcaceae > Enterococcus > Candidatus Enterococcus mangumiae. The sequence goes on along the minus strand of NZ_CP147250.1, from coordinate 187,337 downwards.
AGTAGTTGTCCGAGGAGATGTCGAAAACTTGCCAAGTGATTTGGAAAAGATCAGTATATCCAAATTTATCAATGAATTACCAGGATACAATGCGCAAGTATTGACTTTTGGTTTCATGATCGGCTTTTTGATCGTGATTGCTGCAATCGTGATCGGCATATTCATCTATGTTTTGACAATGCAAAAAATCAATATTTTCGGTGTACTTAAAGCACAAGGAGTCACAGGCGGATTTATTGCCCGTTCAGTGGTTGCACAAACATTCTTACTTTCGTTTTTCGGTGTGGCACTTGGATTACTTGGAACGTTCGTTACCTCGCTTGTTTTACCCGATGCCGTTCCTTTCCAAAGTAACTGGCTGTTTTTCGGTGTCATTAGTGTGATGATGTTGATCGTCGCCATTTTAGGGGCACTCTTCTCAGTGAGAACGATCGTAAAAATCGATCCATTAAAAGCAATCGGATAGAAAGGGGAATGGAAAATGAAAGCAATTGAATTTATAGACGTTGAAAAAAGCTTTAAAGATGGTGATCAAACCATCCAAGCGCTGAAAAAAACAAATATGAGTGTCGATAAAGGAGAATTTGTCGCGATCATTGGACCATCTGGTTCCGGAAAGAGTACCTTCTTGACGATTGCGGGAGGTTTACAGACACCCAATAAGGGAATCGTGAAAATAAATGGAGAAGATTTCAGTGAACAACCGGAGAAAAAAAGGGTAAAATTACGCTTCAAGGAAATCGGTTTTATTCTTCAAGCGTCCAATCTGGTCCCGTTTTTGACCGTCAAGAAGCAACTGATGTTAGTCGATAAAATCAAACACGAAAATCGACAAGACGAAGCGAAGCAATTGTTCGAACAACTTGGTGTCGATAAACTACTCAATAAATATCCAGAAGATCTTTCAGGTGGCGAACGACAAAGAGTTGCAATTGCCCGAGCACTTTATAATGATCCTTCCATCATTTTAGCGGACGAACCAACGGCTAGTTTAGATTCGGAAAAAGCAGTAGAAGTTGTGGAGATCTTAGCGAAAGAATCGAAGGAAAAAAATAAAGCAATCATTATGGTTACTCATGATACCCGACTTATTGACAGATGTGATAAAGTATTTATGATAGAAGATGGTGTCTTTCAAGAAAAAAAATAAGTCAGAGGGTGTAAAATTTGGTCCATCGATACAATAAGGATACACAAGAGAAAATTTTAAAAGAAGCGAATCGTTTATTTATGTCAAAAGGCTATCAAGGAACTTCAACACGGGAGATTGCCAAAAATGCTGGAATTACCCAACCAAACCTTTATCATTATTTTAGTGATAAAGAAAAATTGTATTGTGCAGTTTTAGAAGAGCATTTGAGTACTGTAGGTACAGACTTAAGAGCGATTTTAGAAGAGAATAAACTTGATTTTAAACAATCTTTGACTAAAATGACGAAGTATTTGATCGATACCCATCTTTTAGACCTTTTTATGATGCACCATGATTTAAAATCAAACCTTTCTGCCGAGACGAGAAATCATCTTTTTAGCTTGTGGAAAAAAAGTTATCGTGAACCATTTGAAGTGATCTTTTCGACAAATCAGCCTTTGATGCGTACGCATGTTACAACAGAAATAGCTGCAAAACATTTTTTTCTTCTGTTAGCACCATACATTACGGAATCGTCAAATTCACTTGAAAATCCGTTTAGTGTCGAACAATTGATCGATTTATATCTTCACGGTGTATTAGCTGAGTAAAAACTTCAAAAGAGTCTTTTTGATTCTTTTGAAGTTTTTTTGTTATTCTTTTTTAGATGATTGTTATTTTTAGATTAGAATAATGAGTGATATCTAATTTATATGGTAATTGAGAAAAAGAGTTAAAAAATAAGGAATATAAAGATTTTTAATAATAACAATTATAAAATAGAAATATAACCATTGTGTTTTAATCGATTTATAAATTAATTTTAAGGAAACGCTTGAAAAGGCTATTATCAGGTGATAATATTTTTTTAGCAACACAAGCTTCATGAGTTTAACTCACTATTTGAAAGAAATAGAGGGGGGAATGAATAACATATTTGTGTGTTTTTTGGTTACATAAACTGTTTTTTGAAAAGTGAATAGGGTAAAAAAAGGGGAGAGTTAAAAATGAAAAGTGTTAAAAAAATTGGGTTGGCAGCAATGTTATTTTCTTCTGTTGTTTCAACAGCACTTCCTACAGTTGGACAATTGTCTGTAGTGAATGCTGAAGAAATCCAGCAGACTGAACAGCAAGCAAGTTATAGAAACGTAATGTACTATGGTGACTGGTCGATTTGGGGCGGCGAAGGAAACTTTTATCCAAAAGATATCCCAGCTGATCAATTGACACACCTGAATTTTGCCTTTTTAGATTTTGATAGTAATGGCGAGTTAGTCTTTACTGATGCAGACGCAGCGACTGGCGCACCTGTTGGATTACCGGGCGTACAATGGAACTCTGCTAGTTCTGGTATCTTAAATGCAATTCAAGATTTACGTGGAAAAAATCCAAACATGAAAATTGGTGTTTCATTAGGTGGTTGGTCTAAATCAGGTGATTTCTCTGAAGTAGCAGCAAACCCAACGAAACGTAAGAACCTTGTAGATAATGTCGCAAAATTTATTAAGTATACAAATATGGACTTTGTGGATGTGGACTGGGAGTATCCAGCGGATGTTCGTCAACCAGATTTAGTGGATAACAAAAATGACGAAGGAACACCACACGCAAAACCAGAAGACAAAGAAAATTACATAACATTATTGAACGAAATTCGCGAAACGATCGACAAACAAGGTGAAGAATTAGGTAAAACATATGAATTGTCTGTGGCATTACCAGCAGCACAAGGAAAATTAAATTCAGGAATCGACGTAAAACGATTATTTGAAGTTGTAGACTTCGCAAATGTCATGACTTATGACTTAACTGGTGCATGGGCGGACACAAGTGGTCACCATTCAGCACTTTATGGAAATCCAGATGATCCTAACTATGACAATGGTTTTTCTGTTGACCAAACAGTTGAATACCTACGTGAAAAAGGTGCGCCTTCAGAGAAAATCGTTATTGGTGCAGCATTCTACACTCGTGGATGGAACGAAGTAGCAAAAGGGGACAATGCAGAAACTCCAGGATTATTCCAAAAAGCAACACAATCAAATAAAGATGCGGACCAAACACCAAGTTATGGAGCAAAAAATAAAAATCCATTAACAGTAGGTGACGGTGGACGCGCAAGTGGTGTATGGCCATATCGAGATATCACAACTTTACTTGGCAATACTTCTGGCTTGAAAGAATATTGGGATGACGTAGCGAAAGCGCCATTTATGTACAGCGAAACAACTGGCGAATTCTTTACTTATGAAAATGAAAAATCAGTCACTTATAAAACTGAGTATGTGAAAGAAAATCAACTTGGTGGAATCATTTCATGGCAACAATCACAAGATAAAGAAACAACTGGAACAAAACGCGATAAATTGACCAATGCAATCAAACAAGGATTGTTTGGCAGTGAAAAACTTCCAGAATTTGAAATCAAGAGCACGCCATTGGATGTCGATGTTGAGATCTCAACGTATACACAATATGGCGTGAGTGGTTACGATGTAAAAATTACGAACAAGGAAAAAATGGAAGAAACTTCTTCTGTATTGAAATTAGTTGAATTTTCACAAGAAACAATCAAATTACCTAAATTAGTGATCCCAATGGCGACAAATGAAAAACTTGGCGCTGGCGATTACAAAGCAGGTAAAGTAACAAACGTGGATGGCGCTGCAATCGTTGATTTGTCTTCTGTTTACGATGGGAAAGAAATCAAGCCAGGTGCATCTTATGAGTTCAGATTAAGCTCAAGCTCTGCTGAAGCAGATGTCGCTGTTGACAATATCGACTCAATCACTTTAAGCCAAAGAATTGGTGATGAAGGAATTGAGATCAATAAACAAGTCATCTTTGGTGAAGGTTCAACAACTGAACCAGGTACACCGGATACAGAAGCACCGTCAGTACCAACAGGTCTTACAACTACAACGATCGGCGAAACAAATGTTTCACTATCATGGACAAAATCAACAGATGATAAAGCAGTAGCGGGCTACTATATTTTCCGCGATGGCAAACAAGTAGGTCAATCAGCAACAACTACATTTACTGATGCAGGTCTAACTGAAAATACTGAATATTCATATACAGTAAAAGCATTTGATCGCGCGGGAAATGTGTCACAAGAAAGTAAAGCATTAGTTGTAAAAACATTAGAAAAAGCACCGGCAGATTTAGAAGCACCTTCAATTCCAGTAGATTTGAAAGCTTCAACGATTGGTGAGAAAAATGTCTCATTGTCTTGGACTCGTTCAACTGACAATGTAGCAGTAGCAGGTTACTATGTTTTCCGTGATGGCAAACAAGTAGGTCAAACAGCAACAACTACATTTGCTGATGCTGGTTTGACACCAAATACCGAATACACATATACAGTAAAAGCATTTGATGCAGCAGGAAATGTTTCAGAAGAAAGTAAAGCACTAGTTGTCAAAACTTTAGAAGAAACAACTCCGCCAGCTGAAGGTGAATGGGATCCGAAGAAAGATTACAATGCAGGAGACGTAGTGACTCATAAAGGCAAAACGTACCGTGCAAAATGGTGGACTCGTGGCAATGAGCCAGGGACTGAACAATGGGGACCATGGGAATTAATCGATTCAGATGAAACAACTCCGTCAATCGAAGGCGATTGGGATAGTAAAAAAGGTTATGTTGCAGGAGAAGTAGTCACTCATAAAGGCAACAAGTATCGCGCAAAATGGTGGAATCAAGGTAACGAGCCAGGAACTGAACAATGGGGACCATGGGAATTAATCGGTTAATCTAGATTTAAAAGGAACAAGGCTGCTTGCCTTGTTCTTTTTTTGTATATCGTTATTCTATTTTGTTATTTATCTTATTTGCTAAGGTTTGTCTAAAAAAAATCGTTAGTTAAAATAAATGCAAAGTCTAGTTGTTTAAAATAACTAAAAAAATAAATTTGAAACCGATTGCAAATATTTGCATTAAAAATAAACTAATGTTAAATTCATATTTGTAATAGATTTATAATATTTTTTTACTTAATTTCTAATGTGATAAGGAGTGGTAAAATAACTAAAAATCCATAATATTTAATCGTGTGTTTTTTCGCTAAAAAAAATGATGAAAAGGGAGAAAAGAAAAATATGAAAAAAATAAAGAAAGTTAGTTTGGTCGCTTTGTTATTTTCTTCGGTTGTTTCGATGGCATTTCCAGCATTTTCTGAGGCGCCTGAGGTTCATGCTGAAGAGGTACAACAATCACAAGAGGCTCCTTATCGTAACGTCATGTACTATGGGGATTGGTCGATTTGGGGGGGAGAAGGGAATTTCTATCCTAAAGATATTCCTGCCGATCAGATCACTCATTTGAACTTTGCCTTTTTAGATTTTGACAGCAATGGTGATTTAGAATTTACGGATGCTGATGCAGCGGTAGGTGCGCCTGTTGGACAAACAGGAGTTCAGTGGAACTCAGCAAGCTCGGGTATCTTGAATGCCATTCAGGATCTGCGTGGAAAAAATCCAAATATGAGAATTGGGGTTTCTTTAGGTGGTTGGTCTAAATCAGGTGATTTTTCTGAAGTAGCCGCTGATCCAGTCAAACGACAGAATTTGGTAGAAAATGTCACCCGATTTATCAAATACACGAATATGGATTTTGTCGATGTCGATTGGGAGTATCCTGTTGACGTTCGCCAGCCTGACTTGGTAGATAATGTCAATGATGAAGGAACGCCACATGCGATACCAGAAGATAAAGAAAATTATATTACTTTACTTAATGAGATTCGTGAATCCATTGATGAACAAGGAGAAGAATTAGGGAAAACCTATGAGTTATCAGTAGCACTACCTGCATCTCAAGGCAGACTAACTGCTGGGATCGATATTGACGGTCTATTTGAAGTTGTTGATTTTGCCAATATCATGACTTATGACATGAACGGTGGCTGGGGAGATCGCAGTGGCCATCATACCGCACTTTATGGCAATCCGGCTGATCCAAATTATAACCAAGGCCTTTCAGTTGATCAGACGGTCCAATTTTTACGAAATGAAGGTGCTCCAGCTGAGAAAATCGTGATCGGTGCTGCTTTTTACACACGTGGTTGGCATGAAGTAGCAGAGGGCAATGATCCTTTACTACCTGGATTGTTCCAAACAGCCGAACAAAGCAATCGAAACGCCGATCTTTCACCAACTTTCGGTGCGAAAAATAAAAGTCCATTAGTAGTAGGCGATGGTGGTAGAGCCGGTGGTGTTTGGCCTTACCGCAATATTCCAGATTTGATCAATGCGACAAGTGGATTGACTGAATATTGGGACGATGTCGCAAAGGCGCCTTACATGTATAGTTCAGAAACAGGTGAATTTTTCAGTTTCGATAATGTGCGCTCGATCGGATACAAAACGCAATATGTGCAGGAAGAAGAATTGGGTGGTGTGATTTCTTGGATGCAGTCACAAGACAAAGAAACCACGAGTACAAAGCGTGATGAGCTGACGAATGCGATCAAAGATGGATTATTTGGTAATACGCCATTACCACAGCATGAAATCGTCACTGCACCTTTAGCTATCGACGTTGAAATCATTCCTTATACTGAAAACAATGTAAGCGGATACGAAATCACGGTAACAAATAATGAAACATTAACAGAGTCATCTACTGTATTAAGCGCTGTGGAAGCGGCCCAGAAAACAGTTAAATTGCCTAAATTTACGATCGATCTGAATAGCAATGAAACATTAAGTGCAGGCGATTATAAAGCTGGAACTGTCACTATGGATGACAGCACAGTGACTGTTGATCTATCTTCCGTTTATGATGGAAGAGAAATCGCGCCAGGAGATTCTTATGATTTCCGACTACAATCCGATGATTCCGTCGTTTCGGTGGATCATTTCGACACGATGACTTTAAGCCAACGAATTGGTACGGATGGTATCGAGATCAATCACCAAGTGATTTTTGGTGCAGAAGACCCAGATCCTTCTGATGTCGAAGCACCATCGATTCCAACTAATGTGGCAGCAACAGCAATAGATGCGACAGAAGTGACATTGGGTTGGACAGCTTCGACGGATAATCACCGAGTAGCTGGTTACTATGTTTACCGTGATGGTCAATTAGTTGGACAACCACGTACACCATCATTTACAGATACCGGGTTAACACCTGATATGGTATACACTTATACAGTCAAAGCCTTTGATGCGTCAAACAATGTCTCGGCTGCCAGTCAACCGGTGATCGTTCAAACGTTAGATACTGTTACGCCTGGATACCCGGCGTGGGATCAGACACAAATCTATGTTGCTGGGGACAGAGTCACACACTTAGGGCATACGTATCAAGCGAAGTGGTGGACACGAGGTGATGAGCCCGGAACGCAACAATGGGGACCATGGGATTTGATTAATTAACTTGTATTTTTGAGTGGACAGTTAGCTATATTTTTATGAACCGTTAAAAAAACAAAGATCCTCGTTGCTGTTCAAACAATACGCAACGAGGATCTTTGTTTTAAATAGTGACGTAAAAAATCAATTGATTGATCCTGCAATTCTAATTGCAAGAGTTTTATAACAAATACTTAATTGGCAAGTTTTTTTGCTTTTTCCGTATTCGCAAAATGTAATTTTGCATAATTTGCCAATAAAGCTTCGCCACCTTTTTTTAGGATGGCTGCAGCTACTTGATCAGATTTTGTACCAGCGCCAGATGGGAGAGTGATCCCAAGTTCAGCGGAAGCTTTATCCAACTCTTCTAAAAAGCTTGCTCGACTAATGATCGAGGCTGCAGCAACCGCTAAATGATATTGTTCACCTTTCGTTACAAAGTAAAGTTTTTCTTGTATTTGATTTTTTTCTGAGCGGGCATATTTTTTAAAGTTAGCTTCCGGTGTGAACTGATCGATCAAAATGGCATCCGGTTTGACAGGCGCAATCTTTTGTAACAATAAGTGGATGGCTTGATTGTGCAAAGCAACTTTCATCCGCACTGCATTGTACGTGGGTTGGATCTCATTGTATTTTTTAGGCGGTAAAACCAATAATTGATAAGGGATTGTTTCCTTTAACACTTTGGCTAATTGGATAATCTGCGCATCTTTTAGTTCTTTTGAATCTTTGACACCTAATGTGCGTAATTCTTTAAGTTTTGTCTGGTCTACATAAGCAGCACAAACAGTCAATGGACCAAAGTAGCTGCCGTTGCCGACTTCATCACTACCCAACACAGAGAGTGTTTGTAAATCCTTTGGTAAGGAAGCAGAACCAGCGCCAGCTTGAGATGATTTTTTTGGCGCAAGGGGAGTTCCCCATTTGGCTGCTTCTTGTTCGGCGCCGCTTCCTTGGAACATCACTTTACCTGACGTATAGGCGGTGATCGTCGTTCCATTTTTCTTAGCTGAAAAATGGGTATAAGGGATTGGCTTTTGTACTAAAAACGCACGATAGGCGTCTTTCATCGTTGCTAGTTGATTTGGTGTTACTTTTAAGATAATATTACTCATTCGTTCCGTTGCCAAAAAATCTATAAATATTTCTAACCAACAATAAAAGTTGTCAGATCAATGTTTGATTCCTGTTTCTCCGTGTCCGATTTTGCCACTTTCTTGCTACTCTCGTTTGTTCTGACACTCCACAGGCGTTAATTCGGATACAACGAATCCTATCATTCTAGGTTTTTATTTGATTAAAAAACCGTAAATCAATTACGATAACTCGCTAAATTCAGACTGGTCTTACCTCGATCTATTGTATAACTTCAGTTCTCGTAATGATCATTGCGATCAGATATTTTTAAACCTATTTTCTTATGTCCAATCTTTGTGGCATCGTTTAGAACTTAGATAAAATCGATCTGCTTCTATTCACTCAAGGCCATCATTTTCAAATTTCTATTGAAACTGACGTTTGAATCCATAGAACTTTCGCTACTGATTTGGCTAAATGCTTATTTTTCATCATGACCTTTACATCCAATGTTTCAGCAACAATTTTTGATCATTTGGTTTTCACGATCTCTGTCGTTGTTTGATGAATAGAGTTCTGACGAAGATTTGCTAGTTTTCGCTGTATCTGTCATTTTTTTAATTTATAGATGTTACATGTTTTGACAAATAGGGTTCCCTCCTTATTCATCTCGCATTTTTGAGAAGCTTTGCGCTGTAACCGACACAAAAGCGTTCAATTTTCTTCTTACTATTTCGTCCCTATTTTTGTAGATTCAGCTGTTTAGGCAACTGCTAAAGCTTTGATACTAAGAATGGTTCCCAGTCAAAAAATTTGTAGACCGATGACTTTATTGGCAATTGTTCAACTAAATCGACGTTATCATTATCCTTTCATAACTAAAAATACGCCATATCTTGCAGTTTAGATGCTAATTTTATAGGTATCTATAGACTTAATTTAACTGTTGATTCCTCCTGTTTCGATCAAGCTGTGTGAAAAGGTTTTTTTGACTAGGTCCAGCTGATTTGAAATCAATGCACACATAGCATTTTTGCAAAGTTTATCATATAATAGTAAAGTATTTATAATGAAGCCTTGTGTGTACAGTTAATTACTTAACTATATGGTACACTAGTTAATATTTTTGGCAATAGGAGGAGACGGATTCATATGTCACATGAAAAAACACGCTATAAAGCTGTGATTGCAGATCAAACATATACCATTATCGGGCAAGAGTCAAAACAGCATATGGATATGGTCACGAAACTAATCAATGAACAATTAGCTGAATTAAAAGAATTGTCCCCTCAATTAGACAATGAACAAGCAGCTATTTTATTAGCAGTCAATGCATTTTCAGATCAATTGAAAAGACAGGAAAAAAATCTGAAATTGATCAAAGAAGTCACTGAACTGAAACAAAAAATGGTCAGATACACAGAAATGGAGAATCGCATCAAACGAATCGAAGCAATTGAAAATGAAGCACGAGAAGTATTAAAAGAAAGTGGAAGCGACCATGAGATCAAAAATCATGTGGAAGCTCAACAGATTTTAAACGAAAAAAGAAAAGATCAAATCAAACAAAGATCTTCGAACTGATATAATAAGTATTATATAGAAGAGAAAGGAAGAATGTATGCTTAGTCTTTTGATTTTATTTATTTTGCTGATTGCATTTTTTTCTGGGGCAAGTCGCGGCTTTGCGTTACAAGCCATCTATCTGATTGGCTATTTTGTATCGTTTCTAGTAGCGCAAACCTATTACAAAACCTTAGCCAGTCATCTGCAATTATTTATTCCTTATCCTGCGGTAACAGCTAATTCTAACTTAGTTTTTTTTGATCAAGCGTTTTCGTTCAAATTAGATGAAGCTTTTTATGCAGGTGTGGCGTTCTTGATCATTTTATTTGTCGGTTGGCTGATTACACGATTCATCGGGGTTTTCGCGCACGGATTGACGTTCATTCCAGTACTCAAACAATTGGATTGGGTGGCAGGAGGAGTCTTGTCCGTCATCATTACCTATATTTCGTTGTTTTTAGTTTTGCGTTTGCTGACGTTTATTCCAGTAGGATTTATCCAAAATCAATTCAGCGGCAATAACCTGGCGACATTTATGGTCGAGCGAACACCGATTTTAGCAAATAGGATCTATGATCTATGGGTGACACAAGTGATCAATTAAGTAAGAGATTATTTCTTGTCAATGACAGAGGCTATGAAGGTGTCGGTTAGTCTTGTAGACTGCTTAGCCCTCTGCCTCTTTTTTAGTGAAAGTAAGGTGAAAAAAATGAATAAACGTATCCTTGAAACATTAGAGTTTGAAAAAGTAAAACAACAAGTGCGACAGTTCGTGATCACAGCACAAGGGCAAGAAGAATTAGCTCAACTTGTGCCAGTGAATGAAGAAGAAACGATCAGATACTGGTTAAACGAAACGGAGGATGGTCTAAAAGTCCAACGCCTACGTGGCGGTATCCCGATCCCTAAATTAGAAAATATTCGCCCCCATATGAAACGAATCGAGATCGGTGCTGATCTGAATGGGCTTGAACTCGCACAAGTGTCACGCGTTCTTTCTACCACTAGCGAATTACGTCGTTTCATTGATGATCTAGCAGATAGCGAAATCGAGTTTGAACGTCTTTATTTTTGGTCCGATCAATTAGTTGCGATTCCTTCACTAAGTCGTCGCTTGAAAGAAGCAATCGACGATGATGGCCGGGTGACAGACGATGCGTCTCCTGAGTTGAAGACGATCCGCCAAAATATCCGGAGAAGTGAACAAGCGGTCAGAGAACAACTAGATGGGATCGTCCGTGGAAAAAATGCCAAATACCTGAGCGATGCCATCATCACGATGCGAAATGATCGCTATGTTATTCCAGTAAAACAAGAATATCGTGGTGTCTTTGGTGGTGTCGTCCACGACCAAAGTTCTTCGGGTCAAACATTATTCGTCGAGCCAAAACAAGTCGTTGAATTGAATAATCGTTTGCGCCAGTACCAAATCGCGGAACGCAATGAGATCCAACGAATTTTAAGTGAATTATCAGCAGAGTTAGTCCCTCATCGTCAAGAGATCCTCCACAATGCATTTGTCATCGGTAAAATGGATTTGATGAATGCGAAAGCACGTTTTGGGAAAGAATTGAAGGCGATCGTGCCAACGATCAGCACAGAAAACATTGTTGATTTGAAGCAAGCTAGACACCCGTTGATTGATCAAGAGAAAGTTGTGCCAAACGATATCTCGATTGGGGAAAACTATCAAGCCATCGTCATTACTGGGCCGAATACTGGTGGGAAAACAATCACCTTGAAAACACTCGGCTTATTGCAACTGATGGGGCAAGCAGGTTTACCGATCCCAGCGGATGAAGAGAGCCAAATCGGGATCTTTGAAGATATTTTTGCAGATATCGGGGATGAACAATCGATCGAACAGAGTTTATCGACTTTCTCCTCACATATGACGAACACTGTGGATATCCTTTCAAAAGTCAATGAAAAAAGTTTAGTTTTATTTGACGAACTAGGTGCGGGAACTGATCCGCAAGAAGGTGCGGCTTTGGCGATCGCTATTTTAGATGATCTTGGAAAGAAATCAGCATACGTGATGGCAACGACTCACTATCCTGAATTGAAAGTCTATGGCTACAATCGTTCAAATACCATCAATGCAAGTATGGAGTTCAATGTGGATACCCTTAGCCCGACTTACCGTCTGTTGATCGGTGTACCGGGTAGAAGTAATGCATTTGAGATTTCAAGTCGTCTAGGGTTAGACAACCAAGTCATCGATGAAGCAAAGCAATTGATGAATGATGAAAGTCAAGACTTGAACGAAATGATCACTGACTTAGAAAATCGTCGAAAAATGGCAGAAACAGAATATTTAGAAATGCGTCATTATGTCGATGAAGCGCAACGCCTTTACAATGATTTGAAAGAAGCATACAGTTACTTCTTTGAAGAACGTGAACAAGAAATGGCAAAAGCAAAACAAAAAGCCAATGCACTCGTTTCTGAAGCAGAAGAGAATGCAGAAAAAATCATCGCAGATATTCGCAATTTACAAAAACAAGTAGGACAAGGGACAGTGAAGGAGCATCAATTGATCGATGCAAAATCACAGTTGGCAAACTTGCATCAAGAAGAACAACTGAAGAAAAATAAAGTCTTGAAAAAAGCGAAAGAACAGAAAACGTTAAAACCAGGTGATGAAGTGTTAGTCACGACGTATGGGCAACGTGGTACGTTATTACGTAAAAATGGCAACCAGTGGCAAGTGGAGATCGGTATCTTAAAGATGAATGTCTATGAAAGCGAATTGACACCGATCGCGCCACAAAAAGAACCACAACAACGAGTGATCCATACTGTTCGCTCAGATGCCAATTCAGCGGTCTCTAACCAACTTGATCTTCGTGGGAAACGCTATGAAGAAGCACTGAATGAAGTCGATCTATATTTAGATGCGGCAATCTTAGCTGGCTATGCTCAAGTAACGATCGTCCATGGAAAAGGGACAGGAGCATTAAGAACAGGAATCACCGATTATTTGAAAAATCATCGCAGTGTGAAGAGCTTTGATTTTGCGCCAGGAAACCAAGGTGGTAATGGTGCGACGATTGTTAAATTTAAATAAAACTTACTAAAGGTAAGCAAATAGCTCGTATCTCAACATCAATAGTGCTATACTAAGAATAGACTAATAAATGGAGGTCTTTGATATGGCTCAAGTAATTACAGATGCAACATTCAACGAAGAAACAGATAAAGGATTAGTTTTGATCGACTTTTGGGCAACTTGGTGTGGACCTTGTCGAATGCAAGCGCCAATTCTAGACCAACTAGAAGAAGAATACGATGAAGATGAATTCAGAATCGTGAAGATGGATGTTGATGAAAATCCTGAAACGCCTCAACAATTCGGGATCATGAGTATTCCAACATTACTTTTGAAAAAAGACGGCGAAGTAGTCGAAAAAGCGATCGGTGTCCAATCAAAAGAGCAATTACGTCAAATGATTGCCCAACACTTATAAGATAAGTAACCACTAAATCAGACTGAGACAACAATCATATGGATTGCTGTCTCGGTTTTTTTGCGACTTAAAAACCATCTAAAGGGCTGGGGCTGTGAAATACAAAAAGTAGATCAAGCGAGCTAGAAGTAACTTTTTTGAAAAAATTGGGAAGAGAAACAAAGTTTTACAGAACAGATTTTTAAAAAACATTCTTATTTCTCTTCCCTTGATACTTCTCTTCCAACCTCTGTTATAATAGCGATATCGGAAATGTAAAGGAGCAGTCATCATGAATGAACGAATAAAAAATAAATTGGCATTACTACCTGATCAGCCTGGCTGCTATTTGATGAAAGACAAAAACGGCACGATCATTTATGTAGGAAAAGCCAAGGTCTTGAAAAATCGTGTGCGTTCCTATTTTACGGGAAGTCATAACACGAAAACCGAGCGATTAGTCAGTGAGATCGAGGATTTTGAATATATCGTCACAGAATCTAATATCGAAGCTTTACTTTTAGAAATCAATTTGATCAAAAAGAATGATCCTAAGTACAACATTATGCTAAAGGATGATAAAACATATCCTTTTTTAAAAATCACGAATGAAAAATATCCACGGTTAGTGATTACTCGGAAGGTCTTAAAAGATAAAGCTTTTTACTTCGGACCTTATCCCGACGTTGGTGCAGCGAATGAAACGAAAAAGATTTTAGATCGTTTATTTCCGTTGCGAAAATGCAAACCCAGTCAGACAAAGGAACCTTGTCTTTACTATCATTTAGGTCAGTGTTTATGTCCTTATTATTTTGATGTAGATCCAGCGGAATATACCAGCATCGTGAATGAAGTCAAACGCTTTTTGAATGGCGGTTATGAAACAATCGAAGCTGAGATCCATGAGAAAATGAATAAAGCGGCAGAAAATATGGAATTTGAAAAAGCAGCAGAATACCGAGATCAAATCAGAGCGATCGAAACGATCATGACAAGACAAAAAATGACGAATACCGATTTGATTGATCGCGATGTCTTTGGCTATGCGATTGACAAAGGGTGGATGTGTGTCCAAGTATTCTTTGTACGTCAAGGAAAGTTGATTGAACGAGATGTATCGATCATTCCTTTTTATAATGAAGCTGAAGAAGATTTCTTAACGTACATCGGTCAATTTTATCAAGAAAATGAACACTTCATTCCAAAAGAAGTCGTGATTCCTGATACGATCGATCAGCCAAGTGTGGAAGCATTGTTAGCGACTAAGGTCATCCAACCAAAACGTGGTGAAAAGAAAAAATTAGTGGAGCTAGCCAATAAAAATGCAAGAGTCGCATTGAACGAACGCTTTGATTTAATTGCTAGAAAACAAGAACGAACGATTGGTGCCATCGAACGTCTAGGTAATGCTATGAACATTCCAGCACCTATCCGCATCGAATCGTTTGATAACTCCAATATTATGGGGACTGATCCAGTTGCCGCCATGGTCGTATTTATCGACGGAAAACCAGCAAAAAAAGAGTATCGAAAATATAAAATAAAAACGGTTGTCGGACCAGACGACTATGCCTCCATGCGAGAAGTGATCTACCGTCGTTACGCTCGGGTGATACGAGAAGAACTTCCTTTACCTGATCTTATTTTGATCGATGGTGGGAAAGGTCAAGTGGATGTAGCAAAAGATGTTCTCGAAAATCAATTAGGAATCGACATTCCAGTAGCTGGGATGGCTAAAAACGACAAACATAAAACAAATGAATTATTGTTTGGAAATGAATTGGAAGTCGTACCCCTTGAAAGAAATTCGCCGGAGTTCTTTTTATTGCAACGTATCCAAGATGAAGTCCATCGGTTTGCAATCACATTTCACCGCCAACTGCGTAGTAAGAATAGTTTTGCTTCGCGCTTGGATGAAATTGAAGGATTAGGTCCAAAACGGAAAAAAATGTTGTTAAAAGAGTTCAAATCGTTAAAAAACATCACCGCAGCATCGATCGAAGAATTACAAGAGATTGGTCTACCGAAAAACGTGGCACAAAATGTATTCAATAAACTGCATGAAAGTTGAAAAAAATTTGAATTGAGGGCGCTTTACAAAAACTGTAAAGTGTCCTATCATTTTCATATGTACAATAAAAAACAATAACAATAGTTTTTGTTTCGCAATTATTTTTTTGTTGTCACGTAATGGATATAGAAGTTTAGGATAAAGGAGTGGAAAAATGTTAGAAGTAAAGGATTTAGTAAAGACGTTTGGCAGTTATACAGCTGTTGATCACGTTTCTTTTCAAATACCTGACGGGAAAATCATGGGATTGATTGGGCAAAATGGTGCAGGGAAGACAACGACTTTTCGGTTGATTTTAGATTTTTTGACGCAAGATCAAGGAGAAGTGTTATGGAATGGTCATCACTTGAGTGAAAAAGATTACGATATCATTGGGTATTTACCTGAAGAAAGAGGGCTTTATCCCAAAGTCTCAATTCAAGAACAGTTGATCTATTTTGCTGAATTGCGTGGGAAAACCAAAAAAGAGATTGAACCGAAGATCGACTTTTGGATGGAGAAATTCCAAGTAAAAGGAAAGAAAACAGATAAAGTAAAGTCCTTATCAAAAGGGAATCAGCAAAAAGTCCAACTGATTGCAACACTGATCCACGAACCTAAGCTGATCATTTTAGATGAACCCTTCAGTGGCTTAGACCCAGTCAATGCAGAGTTACTGAAAGATGGGATCATTGAGTTGAAGAAGAATGGCTCATGTGTCATTTTCTCCAGTCATAACATGGACAATGTTGAGAAGATTTGTGACCATTTGATCATGTTGCGTAATGGCGAGATGGTGTTAGATGGAAAAGTCCACGAGATTCGTGAAGCGTTTGGACGGACAAAGCTGTTTTTGGAATCTGGCTTGTCGCAACAAGAAATTGAAGAAATCGAAGGCGTTCAAAAAGTGGTTCTTCGTGAAGATCAATCGTTGGAGATCACGCTAGATCATCCAGATGTCGGAAAAGAGATCTTTACTCGGGCAACACAGTTTGGTTATATCCCGATGTTCAACCAACAACCACCTACTTTAGAGGAAATCTTCAAGATGAAAGCAGGTGAGCTACATGCGTAAGTTTTGGATCATCACCAAAGATGTGTATTTGAAAAATGTGAAATCGATTTCGTTTATTATTATGATCCTTGTACCATTTGTCTTGATGGGTGTTATCTATTTGGCAGGGAATTTTGCGCAACAAAATAGCGAAACCGATAAAATCGGTGTGATTGCTGAAGATCAACAAATCACTGATTATTTGAGTCAATCAGACATGGGGGATTTCCACTTTGAAGCTTTCTCATCAGAAGATGAAGCAAAAAGTGAGTTATCTGATGAAAAAATCGATGCTTATATGGTCGTCACAACAGATAATGGCGAAGTAACTGGAGAATTATTCAGTGAAAACTCATTAGGCCAAGCTACGCAGCTGTTGATCCAACAGCAGTTGACGGGCTTACAATCGATGATGCGGGCAAGTAGTTTAGGGATCTCTCCAGAAGAAGTGGCGGCTTTAAGTCAACCGGCGTCATTCTCAAGACAAAAAGTCAGCTTCGATGCAAATGGCGAAATGACAATTGGAGAAGATAACTCAGCGGTTCAATATGCAATTAGTTATGTGGCTACGATCATTTTATTTATTATCATTTTGACGTATGCACAAATCATCGCACAAGAGATTGCTTCAGAAAAAGGCACAAGAATCATGGAAGTGATTTTATCTAGTACCACGGCTCAAAAACATTTTTATGGTAAACTGACCGGTGTACTATTAGTAGCCGTCACTCAAATGGCTTTATACGGCATCATCTTTGCTGTAGGGTTCAACCAGTTCAAAGATATGGAGATCGTCAAAAATGTACTAGATGGGATTTCTCTCGATAGTATTTTCGGTCCATTCTTATGGTATTCTCTACTATTCATGTTCTTTGGAATCTTGATCTATGCTGTCTTAGCGGCATTATGTGGCTCATTAGTCAACAAAGCCGAAGATACAGCAAAAGCGATCCTACCAGTGACTTATCTTTCTTTAGGTGGATATATGCTCGGCTTGATCCTTGGCGCATCTGATCCTAATAACATCGTGATTCGCATCACGTCATATATTCCATTTTTATCTTCTTATATCATGCCGATCCGTTTAGCAAATGAAACGGTTGAAATAAGTGGCGCATTGATTTCTCTAGTCGTGTTAGTGATCATCACGTTTGTATTGATGTTCCTATCTGCAAATATGTATAAGTCAAACGTTCTTGTATACAGTGAAGGTGGTATTTGGACTTCATTGAAACAATCGATTTCGATCATGAAGAATGAACGGAAAAAGAAATAAAGCGTAAAGCTGTGACAAGTAGTGTTCAGCTAAAATAAGACGAGGCATCTGAAAATTTTAATAATTTTCGGATGCCTCTTTTTTTATGAAGAAGTTAACTTTGCCATACCGATCATCTAAAGTTAAGGAGAATGCTGGGGCTAGTATCTCGGACGCTTCTTTTAAGTATCTTTGACGGTATCTCATATACCTATTTATGGTTTTGTTTACTGTATTTGTTGAAATAAGTTGATATGTATCCTATAATTTTAGGTATACCAATTTTGGAGGCGTTTGGATGGATCAATATTTAGAGTTATTGTCAGAAAAATTCCCAACAAAAGAAGAAGTCATTACGGAGATCATCAATTTAGAAGCGATCTTGCAACTACCCAAAGGAACTGAATTATTTTTAAGTGATATTCATGGTGAGTTTCCCGCGTTTGATCACATTTTAAGAAATGGTTCAGGGAATCTGCGCGAGAAAATCAAAGATTTGTTTCAAGATTGTTTGAGTGAAGAGGAAATGAAACGATTAACGATTTTTGTTGCTTATCCAGAGTACGCACTAGCGACTGACTGGTATGAAAATGAAGACAAAGCGACATTGATCCATCAGTTGATCGAGTTATTGCGATTCACTTCTATCAAGTATACAAGGTCAAAAGTAAGAAAAGGATTGCCTAAAGAATATAGTTATATTATTGAAGAATTACTGTACATCGATGATCGTGTGCAAGGAAAAAAATCTTATGTGCGTAAAATCGTTGATCAGCTGATCGAGATGAATGAAGAAGAACGCTTTTTAAAAAAATTAGCCCGTACGATTCAGCGAATGGTGATCGATCATGTCCATGTAGTCGGAGATATCTTTGATCGGGGGACACAAGCTGCTAAAGTGATGGATCGCCTGATGGAACTTCCTTCGACTGATATCCAATGGGGAAATCATGATATTTTGTGGTTGGGTGCTTATTGTGGCTCTGAAACTTGTTTATTGACCTTGTTGCGTATCGCTGCGCGGTATAATTATTTGTTTGAATTAGAAAAAGAATATGCGCTAAATCTTCGTCCTTTATGTTCGTTTGCGACAGACACGTACCAGACGAATCCGTTGTTTACGCCTAAAAATATGCAAGACTCGACGGAACGTGAAAGAGAAGAAATGGAGAAGATCCATCAAGCGCTTGCGATCATGCAATTCAAGTTAGAATCGCAACTGTTAGAACGACGTCCAGAATTTGAGATGGCCGATCGAGATTTACTCATGAGCATCGATTACGAAAAGAATCATTTACGATTAGATGATAAAGAATACACGATCCATCATCCTTGTTTCCAGACGATCGCTGTGGAGCAGCCAAATCGCTTGACGGAAGAAGAGCGACAAGTGATTGATACCCTGATGTATTCTTTTCAGCATTCGCTTCGTATGCAAAAGCATATGGCTTTCCTTTTAGAAAAGGGAAGAATGTACCTAGTCACGAATCAGAGT
The DNA here is from genome assembly GCF_017316305.2 of Enterococcus sp. DIV1094. Classification (NCBI taxonomy): domain Bacteria; kingdom Bacillati; phylum Bacillota; class Bacilli; order Lactobacillales; family Enterococcaceae; genus Enterococcus; species Candidatus Enterococcus mangumiae. The sequence goes on along the minus strand of NZ_CP147250.1, from coordinate 167,894 downwards.
GTGCTATTCCATGGATGTATGCCAGTAGATGAGAATGGGGAGTTTCTAACTTTTAAATTAGGAAAGGAGACTTATCAGGGGAAACGTTTGATGGCTTTCTTCGAGGAACAGATTCGTGAAAGTGCCCGATCACCGAGAGAAAAAGAAGATTTGGCGACTGATTTGATCTGGTATGCTTGGAGCGGTCCGTATTCTCCGCTGTTTGGTAAAAGCAAGATGGCGACGTTTGAGCGTTATTATTTAGCAGAAAAAGAAACACATGTAGAAGTCAGTAATCCCTATTATCGGTTACGAGATACTGAGTGGTTGAGTCAAAAAGTCCGGCGTGAATTTGGCGTTTCTCTTGTTGGTTCAGTGATCATCAATGGACACACCCCTGTCAAAGTAAAAAAAGGAGAGTCGCCGATCAAAGCCGATGGGACGGTCTTCGTGATCGATGGCGGATTATCCAAAGCATATCAACAAACGACAGGAATTGCTGGCTACTCATTGCTATGTAACTCTTATGGGTTTCAAATCGTGACGCATTATCCTTTTTTAGGGATCGAAGAACAATTTGAAACGGCGAATGGTTTAGCAGAAGTCAAAAAAGTCATTGATCAACAACTGCCACGAAAATTAAATCGAGACACCACAAAAGGAAATGACTTACAACGTCAGATCCAACAACTAAAAAAATTACTTGAATATCGCAAGAGTTAATGAATGATTGAGATTTGTTGCAGGAATTAAATGAAACGCCCAACTAGTCGAAACAACATGTTTCTTCTAGTTGGGCGTTTTATCTATTTTGTGTCGATCACAACGATTGAACAAAATAATCGAATAATTTTTGATCCAATGGATTTTTTTGGTGAATCAGTTCAGGGTGCCATTGTACACCAAGTATTCGTTGCTCTGCTTCATTGCTTTCAACAGCCTCGACTAATCCATCAGGCGAATACGCCGTTGCTTTCAGTGTGGGCGCGAGATCTCTTATTGCTTGGTGATGATAAGAATTCACAAAGTAAGAAGTAGGAAGTAACTCATGAAGCAAACTATCTGGTTCCACTGTGATCTCATGGGTCGCAAATTGTGGAGGAGTGGGTTGCTGTTCATGTTTTACTGACCAATTCGGATACAACGTCAAATCTTGATAAAGATTGCCGCCTAAAGCGACATTCAATAATTGCATCCCGCGACATACGGCTAAGATTGGTTTGTTCTGCTTCAAGGCTTCGTTGATCAACGCCTGCTCGAACAAATCCCGATCCAGATTCGTTTCTGTCAGTTTAGGGTGAGGCGCTTCATTATAAAGTGAAGGACTAACATCCTGTCCACCGGCAAGAAGTATTTTGTCGACCATCTGGATATAATCGCTAGCAGTCTCTGGGGAAGAAATAGGTATAAGTACCGGTAAGCCCCCTGCTTGCTTCACTGCATTAACAAAGCCTTGGGGAGTGTAAGTGACTTGATTCCCTTGGAAAGTTTCTGTTGCTCGTAATAACTGATTAGCCACGATACCGATTTTTTGTTGCATACATTTTCCTCCATTCATTCACTAGTATTATTTTAGCAATACTTTAGAAAAAATAAAAACATTTGTTTTATAAAACGTACGTGATTATATAATAGGAAAGAAGATTATCTAAACTTGCACATTTACTATCGGTAATAGCCTTTTTGAGGAAGAAACCTTATCAGATAGTTGAAATTTCCCCTCGTTTTGTTATAATTGTAGGTAAGAAATAAATAAAAAAGGTTGGGCGCAAGCTTCAAGGATCTGGTTCTTCAAGGGGTGAGAAGAACATGTTTTTGAAAGTGCCTAGCTTATCTAAAGTTATCTTTTAGAGGTACATACTTTCAATGAAAAAAGAAAGAATGTACCTCTTTTTTTTAGAGGAAGGATGTGGGAAATGTGCTAGAAGCCTTAGAAAAAATCAAACAAGCTGAAAAAGCAAATGAACAAACCATGCAAAAGCTTCAGCAAGAGCTAAAAGATTACCAACAAATCAAAGAAGCAGAATTGAATCAACTTCGTGCGGATCAAAAACAACGATTAGAACAGTTGCTTGAAGAAAAAAAACAAGCAGAACAGCAACAAGCGGCTGCTGAAAAAAATAAATTGAACGAAGATGCCAGACGGTTGCAATCCATTGTGCAAGAACAATATGAGAAGCAACGAAAGCAAGCGGTTGATGCGATCATTGAAAGGGTGAAAGAAACTTATGGCCGTCACTAAGATGGAAAAAGTCACTCTTATTTCCGATAAACGTAACCAAGAGGCATTGCTGAAAACGATCCAAGGGATCCAAAACGTCGAGATCCGCGATCTTTTTCAAGAAAAGACAAATAATGAATGGGTCGATACTTATTTTCCTAAGGCCACGATTTTTGAAAAAGAACCGGTCCTCAATGCACTCTCTAGCCGTATCATGCAAACCAGAGAAGCTGTTCAATTCATTGATCACCATGGAGACAAGCAACAAAAAAAGCAACATCTCAAACGAAGAGAATTGTCTTTGGAAGAGCTAGAAGCGGATTATTCGGAAGAAGATTTTACGAAGAGATTAACTGAAGTACTGGATTTGAAAAAACAATGGGAAACACTGTCAGAAAAACGAGAACAACTGTCAGAGCAAGAAGAATGGTTGACGCACTGGTCAAACTTAGACTTCACACCTCAAAATTTTAGTAGTCGGCAAACAACCGTCGTGATGGGAACGATCAGCGTTGCGAATGCAACAGAGTTTAGAGAAGAATTAGCAAAAGTCCCAGAAGTCTATGTGGAAGAAATCAGCGAAACCGATCATTTCGTCTACTTGACGTATGTTGTACTAAAAACAGTAGCAGTTGCTGTGGAAGAGATCGCTACTCGTTATGGCTTTGTGAAAGAAACTTATCCTTATGAACGCTCGCCTAAAGAACAATTACAGCAAGTCAAACAAGAGTTGCAAGCGTGCGATGAAGCACAAAAAAAATTAGCGATCAAAATCGGTCGTTGCAGTAGCTACATCCAAGAGTTGGAATGGGCGGAGGAGATTTTACTAGCAATGGTAGAACGCGAAGCGGTGAAAGATCGATTTGTCATGGCGCCTTACTTGATCGTCGTCCAAGGCTGGGTCGGAGAAGAAGAAAAACAAGAACTGATCCAATTGGTAGAAGCGACATTATCAGCGGATGAAGTCTATCTTAGCTTTGAAGAGCCGACAGAAGAAGAGATCGATCAAGAAGTCCCAACGAAATTAAAAAATCATCCAATCGTGGCACCATTTGAGCTGCTGACGGAAATGTACAGTTTGCCCAAATACCATGAAATCGATCCTACCCCATGGATGACGCCTTTTTACCTCGTCTTTTTTGGGATGATGGTGGCTGACATCGGTTATGGACTACTTATGTTATTGGGTGCGATCATTGCTCAAAAATTACTGGTATTGCCACGAGGCATGCAACGGTTTGTTAAGTTTTTCGAGATCCTAGCGATTCCGTCGATCATTTGGGGATTTATTTACAGTTCGTTTTTCGGACAAGCACTACCAACCGAAATCGCTGGCATTCATTTGCCATTTCCACTGCTGTCGACGACTGAAGATGTGAATACGATCTTGATCTTATCTGTCATCTTTGGATTTATTCAAATCCTAGTCGGGTTGTTTCTGGCAGCAAAAGAACATATCAAGCGCAAAGATTATCTAGATGCGGTCAATGACGGGTTCGCATGGCAAGGAATCTTAGTCGGGCTTGTTCTAGTACTGATCGGCAGTATGCTTGTCAAAAATACCGCATTTGTGTATCTAGGTGCAGGACTGGCGATTTTTTCAGCGCTGTGTATTTTGTTTATTCCGATTTTTCAATCTTCTTCAAAAGTCAAAGGCGCCGCAAAAGGTGCGTACAATTTGTATGGGTTGACTGGTTATATCGGTGATCTAGTGAGTTATACACGTTTGATGGCACTCGGGATCTCTGGAGGGAGCATCGGCGCAGCTTTCAACATGTTGGTTGCTTTTATGCCGCCAGCAGCTCGTTTCAGTGTAGGGATCTTATTGATCATTGCCTTACATGCGTTGAATATGTTCTTAACCTTGCTGAGTGCTTACGTGCATGGGGCAAGATTGCAGTATGTCGAATTTTTCGGCAAGTTTTATACCGGAGGCGGACGAGCCTTCGATCCACTGAAAACAGCGGAAAAATATGTCAATATCAATCATAAGAAAAAATAGAAAAAAGTTGGAGGAAATTTAAAAAATGATGGATTACTTAATTGCTCAAAATGGTGGAATGGTATTTGCGGTATTAGCAATGGCAACAGCAACGATTTTTTCTGGTATCGGTTCAGCTAAAGGTGTAGGGATGACTGGTGAGGCTGCTGCAGCATTGACGACGAGTCAACCGGAAAAATTCGGTCAAGCGTTGATTTTACAATTACTACCTGGTACGCAAGGTCTTTATGGATTCGTTATCGCCTTCTTGATCTTCATCAATCTAAACGGAGATATGTCCGTTGTCCAAGGATTGAATTTCTTAGGCGCTTCACTACCGATCGCCTTTACTGGTTTGTTTTCTGGTATCGCCCAAGGGAAAGTGGCTGCTGCGGGTATCCAAATCTTAGCGAAGAAACCAGAACATGCAACAAAAGGGATCATCTATGCTGCGATGGTTGAAACATACGCAATCTTAGGATTCGTTATTTCTTTCTTATTAGTGTTGAATGCTTAAACGAGGAGGAAAATAAATGAACGCCATTGATAACATCATTCAGCAAATGAATGAAACAGCAGAAGCAGAACGAGCGGCGTTTGAAAAAGCAGAGCGTGAAAAAATCGATCAGCAAGTAACAAGCGAACGTGCGCGTTTAGAAGCAGAATACGAAAAATCAAAAGCGAGAGAACTTGAAGAAATCGAAAAAAATTATCGTCAATTAAGAAATCGCCAACAGGTCGAAGTACGTCAAGCGACACTTAATGAAAAACAAGAGTTTTTACATCGCTTGTTTACTGAAGCTCGGCAAGAATTAGAAAACTGGTCAGTAGAAGACCAACTTTCTTTCATGTTCGAGATGGTGCAGACATTATCTTTGTCTGGCGATGTTTCCTTATTTGCTGGAGAAAAGTCTGCTGCCATTCTAACAAATGAAGTGTTGGAAACGTGGAATCAAATCTTGCCCTTCACCTTGCACTTGGGTGAACGAACGATTGCAAAAGAAGCGGGATTTTTGATCGATGATCAAGGTGTCCAATACAATTTTATCTACAGTGATCTGGTTCAAGAAGTGCAAGAACAAATGCGCTTTGAGATTGCGAAACAACTATTCGAGTAAGGAGGGATCGTTGAATGGAATATCATGAATTAAATCCCTTGATTCGTGGAAGAGAGTTAGAACTCTTATCAAAAGAAGACTTCGAACGCATGATTCAAGCAAAGTCATTGGAAGCACTAGGGGAGATTTTAAAAACAACGATTTACCATCCTTACATCTATGAAGGCTTTGAACGCGATTTTGAGGCAAATCTGTTAGCAGAATCAGCTAAATTATTTACTTGGTTGAAAGAATCAGCACCAGAACCCGAAGTCGTATGGGTCTATACGATGCGCTATACGTTCCATAATTTAAAAGTCTTGACCAAAGCGGAGATGACTGGCAAAAATTTGGATCATCTCTATCGTAATGATGGGTTTTATTCTTGCGAAACATTGAAGCAGGCGATCCATACACAAACTTCTACAGAATTGCCACCGCAGTTGTTGGACAGTATTCGTGAAGTCCATGAATATTGTGAAGAATCATCGGTACTACAAGGGATCGATGTCATCTATGACCGCTATTTCTTGACGGAACAACGCCGTCTTGGAGAGAAACTCGGCTATCCGGAATTGCTGGAAGAAATCATCGCATTTATCGATTTGACCAATATCACAACGATGGCACGAGGCATCTTACAGCAACGTTCGAGCGGGTTTATGACGGCAGTACTATCAAGTTCAGGAAGCATTCCGAAAGAAGCGTTTTTAACTTTTGTCAAAAGTGATCTCGAGGCGTACCTATCCTTTTTACAAACAACGGATTATCGTGAATTGATTGAGCCAGCTGTCCGTGAAGGTGAATTAGATTTTGTGCAACTTGAACAAATCAAAGACAACTACTTGTCCTCACTTTATCAAGCAGCACAGACGCAAGCTTTTGGTCCGTTGCCTTTACTTGCTTTCTTGAATGCAAAAGAAATCGAGAGCAAAAATCTTCGGCTATTAGTGATCGGCAAAAAAAATCAGTTCGATAATGAAACGATCAGAGAAAGGGTGAGACAAGTCTATGACGCATAAAATCGGTGTCGTTGGCGACAAAGATTCTGTTTTACCATTTAAATTATTTGGATTTGATGTGCAATATGCGACAGAACCACAAGATGTGAGGAGCGCCATCGAACGAATGGCAAAAAACTCGTATGGTGTCATTTATGTGACCGAACAAGCGGCAACATTGACACCTGAAACGATTGAACGTTACAAAGAATCGATGACACCCGCAATCGTCCTTATCCCTAGCCATCAAGGAACAATGGGGATCGGTGTGGCAGAGATCCAAAAGAGTGTGGAAAAAGCAGTTGGACAAAATATCTTATAGAATGTAAAGGAGATAGTGCATTGCAAATTGGAAAAATCATAAAAGTCTCCGGCCCTCTCGTGATGGCAAAAAATATGTCAGATGCCAGTATCCAAGATATGTGCTTAGTGGGAGAGTTAGGAGTAATCGGTGAGATCATCGAGATGCGTGGAGATGTCGCATCAATACAAGTATACGAAGAAACTTCAGGGATCGGCCCTGGCGAACCAGTACGTTCAACAGGGGAAGCTTTATCAGTTGAACTAGCACCGGGGATCATTTCACAAATGTTTGACGGGATTCAACGTCCTTTAGATACATTTATGGAGTTGACACAAAGCAACTTTTTAAGCCGTGGGGTGCAATTACCTGCATTAGACCACGAAAAAAAATGGTGGTTCGAAGCAACTGCTGAAATTGGACAAGAAGTTCGCACAGGAGATGTCATTGGTGTTGTGGATGAAACGAAGATCATCAAACACAAAATCATGGTACCTCATGGTGTCAAAGGAAAAATCACTAAAATCGAAGCAGGCTCATTTACGATTGATGAAGTAGTCTGCGTGATCGAGACGGAAGACGGCTTACGTGAATTGACGATGCTACAAAAATGGCCGGTCAGACGTAGTCGCCCTATCAAAGAAAAACTGAATCCAGACGCACCGATGATCACTGGACAACGGGTCATCGATACCTTTTTCCCAGTGACAAAAGGCGGAGCTGCCGCTGTTCCTGGTCCTTTTGGTGCCGGTAAAACAGTCGTTCAGCACCAAATCGCCAAATGGGCGGATGTGGACATGGTCGTGTATGTCGGTTGCGGCGAACGTGGCAACGAAATGACGGATGTATTGAATGAGTTTCCAGAATTGATCGATCCTAATACAGGGGAATCATTGATGGAACGTACCGTATTGATCGCCAACACGTCGAATATGCCGGTAGCAGCTCGTGAGGCGTCGATCTATACAGGGATCACGATTGCGGAATATTTCCGTGATATGGGGTATGATGTGGCGATCATGGCAGACTCAACGTCTCGCTGGGCAGAGGCGTTACGAGAGATGAGTGGACGTTTAGAAGAAATGCCTGGCGATGAAGGGTATCCTGCTTATTTAGGTTCTCGCTTAGCAGAATATTATGAACGTTCAGGACGTGTCATTGCTTTAGGTTCTGAAGAACGTGAAGGAAGCATTACAGCAATCAGTGCAGTTTCGCCATCTGGTGGAGATGTCTCAGAACCAGTGACACAGAATACGTTACGTGTGGTGAAAGTATTCTGGGGACTAGATTCTAGTTTAGCGCAAAAGCGTCATTTCCCATCGATCAACTGGATTCAAAGCTATTCTCTTTACTCATCAGAAGTCGGACGTTATATGGATCAGATCCTACAAGAGAATTGGTCAGAGATGGTAGCAGAAGGAATGCGTATCTTACAACAAGAAGAACAGCTGAATGAAATCGTCCGCCTTGTCGGTGTCGATTCACTTTCTGACAACGATCGTTTGACTCTTGAAGTAGCCAAATCCATTCGTGAAGATTATTTACAGCAAAATGCCTTTGATGATGTGGATACATTTACTTCCAGAGAAAAACAATTCAAAATGTTGAAATTAGTTCTTTCCTTTGGCGAAGAAGCACGTCAGGCGATCTCATTAGGTGCTTATTTGAGTGAGATCATGAAAGGAACTGTCGCATTGAGAGAACGGATCGGCCGTAGCAAATTCGTGCCGGAAACAGAATTAGCCAAATTAGATGAGATCCAAGCAAGTATCAAACCAACGATCCAAGCAATCGTTTCAGAAGGAGGAATGACCGATGATTAAAGAATATCGAACGATTGGCGAAGTAGTCGGTCCTTTGATGGCGGTAGAAAAAGTCGCTGGTGTAAAATATGAAGAATTGATCGAAGTACGTATGCAAAATGGCGAGATTCGTCGTGGACAAGTACTCGAAGTACAAGAAGACAAAGCGATGGTCCAGATCTTTGAAGGAACGAGTGGAATCAACCTCAGAGATTCATCCGTCCGCTTTTTAGGACATCCATTGGAATTAGGGGTTTCTGAAGATATGATCGGTCGTGTATTTGACGGGTTAGGTCGACCAAAAGACAATGGGCCAGAAATCTTGCCAGAAAAATACTTGGACATCAATGGCGAAGTAATCAATCCAGTGGCGCGTGATTACCCCGATGAGTTTATCCAAACGGGAATCTCGGCGATCGATCATTTGAACACGTTGGTCAGAGGACAAAAATTACCAGTGTTTTCTGGCTCTGGATTGCCACACAAAGAATTAGCAGCCCAAATAGCAAGACAAGCAACAGTGCTGGATTCTTCCGATGATTTTGCCGTTGTTTTTGCAGCAATCGGGATCACCTTTGAAGAGGCAGAATTCTTCATGGAAGATTTCCGCCAAACAGGGGCGATCGATCGCTCTGTGATGTTCATGAACTTAGCAAATGATCCAGCCATCGAACGGATCGCAACACCTCGCATGGCTTTGACTGCGGCTGAATATTTAGCCTATGAAAAAGGAATGCATGTCTTAGTCATCATGACGGATATGACCAACTACGCCGAAGCGTTGCGAGAAATCTCAGCGGCACGTCGGGAAGTACCAGGTCGACGTGGATATCCAGGGTATCTTTATACCAACTTGGCAACTTTATATGAACGTGCTGGGCGCATTCGTGGCTTAAAAGGTTCTGTGACACAGATCCCAATTTTGACCATGCCAGAAGATGATAAGACACATCCCATCCCTGACTTGACTGGCTATATCACTGAAGGACAGATCATTTTGACGAGGGAATTGTATAAGAGTGGGATCCAACCGCCAATCGATGTGTTGCCTTCCCTTTCTCGGTTAAAAGATAAAGGGACAGGTGAAGGAAAGACGAGAAAAGATCATGCAGCAACCATGAACCAATTGTTTGCGGCATATGCTCAAGGAAAACAAGCGAAGGAACTAGCTGTTGTTTTAGGTGAATCTGCGTTGTCAGATGTGGACAAGATCTATGCAAAATTTGCGGAACGTTTTGAAAAAGAATATGTCAATCAAGGTTTTTATACGAATCGCTCGATCACTGAGACGTTAGACCTTGGCTGGGAGCTTTTAGCGATGCTTCCACGAACAGAATTAAAACGGATCAAAGACGATTTGCTTGACCAGTACCTGCCAGAAGGAGAGTGAGTGTCAGATGGTTCGATTAAATGTTAATCCGACACGGATGGAATTGACACGACTCAAAAAACAATTGACGACCGCGACGAGAGGGCACAAACTGTTAAAAGATAAGCAAGATGAATTGATGCGTCAATTCATCTTGCTGATTCGCAAAAACAATGAATTGCGCCAAACAGTAGAAAAAGAAATGACCGCAGCTATGAGCGATTTTGTCCTTGCGAAAGCTTCATTGCCTGAAGCATTCATTGATGAATTGTTTGTCTTGCCAGCAGAAAATGTCGAGTTATCTGTGATCGAAAAAAACATCATGAGCGTCAAAGTCCCAATCATGAATTTTGAATACGACGAACAGTTAGGCGAAGCACCTGTAGAATATGGCTATTTGAATTCAAATGCGGAATTAGATCGTTCGATCGATCGTTTCACCTCATTTCTTCCTAAGCTGCTTGAGTTGACGGAAATCGAGAAGACCTGTCAATTGATGGCTGGTGAAATCGAAAAAACACGTCGAAGAGTCAATGCATTAGAGTACATGACGATCCCGCAACTGGAAGAAACGATCTATTATATCAAAATGAAGTTAGAAGAAAATGAACGAGCGGAAGTGACTCGTTTGATCAAAGTAAAAAATATGGGGAACGATGATTAAATAGTCCCAATCATTTTATCGTTCGATCGTACGAAACTCCGAAGAATAAGTTGTAGACGCTAAAATATTTTTTCTGTTTTGACGTTTATGGCTTACTTCAATAGGAGTTTTTTCTTATTTTGTATTTTTGTTTTTCCCTCGTTGGTTGAAAATTACTGAAAGCAAACGAAGCGATAGAAGGGATGTAAAAGTCTCAAATTCTTTGCCAGAATAACAAAAACAGGGTAAGATAAAGAATAAAAATAGGGAGTTATCAATAGATTTCTTTTTATATCTGTGGGAATATAGCTGCTTTTCTATGTTCTTTACGAAGAGGGTTAGTACCCTTAGAGGAGTGATTCGAATTAAACAGAAGTTCACAAAACAACTGTCACCAGTCCAATTGATCGCTGTTGGCTTTTTTCTTTTGATTTTGGTTGGTGGCAGCTTACTTTCTTTGCCTTTTTTCAGTAAGAGCGGTGAAGCGACCAATTACATCGACGCATTGTTTACCGCAACTTCAGCTGTTTGTGTCACTGGGTTGACCACTTTGAACACGGCGGCACATTGGAACGAAGCAGGGCAGTTTTTGATCATGATCTTGATTGAGATCGGTGGTTTAGGCTTTATGATGATCCCTATTATTTTCTTTGCAGTAGCTAAGAAAAAAGTCAGTTTTAGTATGCGGATCTTATTAAAAGAAGCTCTGAACCTTGAAATCATGTCTGGCGTGATGAGTTTGATGCTTTATATCTTGAAATTTGCGCTGGTGATCCAAGCGCTGGGTGCTTTTGCCTTGAGTTTCACGTTTGTACCGTCCTACGGCTGGGCGAAGGGGATTTGGTTCAGTATCTTTCATGCGGTGTCGAGTTTTTGTAATGCAGGTTTTGACTTATTAGGTAATAGCTTGGCTGATGATCAGCCAAACGTCTATTTACTAATGGTGGTTTCTGCGTTGATCATTGCTGGCGGGTTAGGCTTTATTGTCTGGCGTGATTTACTCAGCTATCATAAGGTGAAAAAAATCACCTTGCACTCAAAAATCGCATTGATCGTGACTGGCGTGTTATTAGTGGGCGGTTTTGTTGTCTTTTTCTTTACAGAACGAAATGGCATCCATCTAGTTGAAGGTACTTATCTGGAACGTTTAGCGAATACGTTCTTCATGAGTGTCACACCAAGAACAGCCGGTTACTATTCGATCGACTATTTACAAATGAGTCATGCAGGATTGATGCTGACGATGATCTTGATGTATATCGGTGGAACATCAGGTTCAACAGCGGGCGGACTAAAAACCACCACGTTAGGTATCTTAGTGATTCAAATGCACGCGACGTTTAAAGGAAAAACAAGAGCAGAAGCTTTTGGACGAACGATTCGTCCAGCAGCAGTGCTTCGGGCATTAACGTTATTCTTCATCACATTATCTTTATGTATGTTAGCGATAATGGTTTTGTCTGTGACGGAGACGATCCCAGAGACTTCAGGCATCGAATACATCGCTTTTGAAGTGTTCTCAGCATTTGGAACAGTCGGTTTGACGATGGGACTGACACCCGACCTGACAGAAATCGGAAAACTGATCATCATGTCATTGATGTATATTGGACGTGTAGGCATTTTGACTGTCTTTTTCTCTTTACTTGTCAAAGGAAATCGAACAGAAGCAAAATATAAATATCCAGAAGAAAGTGTACTGATCGGGTAACTGTGACTGATCAAAAATAAAAGCAGAAGAAGCAAACACAACGTGTAAGCTTCCTCTGCTTTTTTGCAACGTTTTATTTTGTACGGATTACTTCGATCTTATAGCCATCAGGATCGACAACGAAGTAATAAGAAGGAGCAGTTCCAGGAAGTCCTTTCAAGTCAGTCACGTTAAAGCCTTCTGCTTGATGTTTTTCATGAAGTGCTTCCAAGTCATCCGCTGAAATAGCGATATGACCATAGCCGTTTCCTAAGTCGTATCCTTCATGGTCATAGTTGTAAGTCAACTCTAATTCGTAATCATCTCCTGGTAAAGTCAAGTAAACCAGTGTGAATTTGTTTTCTGGAAAATCACGACGGCGACTTTCTTCAAAACCAAATGCTTTTTGATAAAATTCTAAAGAAGCATCAAGATCTTTTACACGTACGCAAGTATGAGCCATTTTCATAAATAAATCTTCCTTTCTGTTTCTACCTTTTCCTATTTATCATATCAAAAAATACATGTACAATATGGGTTTGTGCTTGTTTATGAGAAAACTCTCATGTAGAATAGAAAGAAAAAGATGAGAGGATATAACCTATGGAAAAACCAATGTTTGGCGAAAAAGACGAGTCTGCAAACTACCAAGACCGTTATGCAGCGTATATCATTGTCGAATCACATGAGAAAATCGCAATGATCGAAGCGCCAAATGGTGCCTTTTTTCTACCTGGAGGTGAAAAAGAGGGAGAAGAAACCAACGAAGAAGCGATTGCTCGTGAATTGTTAGAAGAGATGGGGATAAGGGCGGAGATTGCTTGTTATTTAGGCGAAGCCGCAGAGTATTTTTACTCAAAGCATCGAAAAACATATTATCATAATCCTGGCTATTTTTACGTGGCAAAAAGCTGGCAGGAGGTGGGGGAACCAATTGAAACAGATCAATCGATCTGGTGGGTCACTCCTGAAACTGCTTTGGAGAAATTGAAGCGAGGGAGCCACCGTTGGGCAGTCGAGCAATGGCTAGCGCTGAACAATTGAACAGCAAAAAACAGCTCATCAGAGAGTCAGCATTTCGACCCTCTCAATGAGCTGTTTCTTATTCATTGGTCTTATAAGACATATTTTTTGATTGCTTCGGCAACACCGTGTTCATCGTTCGTTGCAGTGATCACGTTGGCAGCTTCTTTTATCAATGGCACAGCATTTCCCATTGCCACACCTAATCCAGCGTATTCGATCATCGACAGATCATTCTCGTTATCGCCGATCGCCATGATCTCATCTTGATTGATTCCTAGATGTTGCGCTAAGTTAGCAACAGCCGCTCCTTTACTTGCCTCTTTGTTCAAGATCTCAAAATAGAAAGGGGAACTCTTGACAGTCGTATATTTTTCGCGGAATGTTTGCGGTAAACGAGCGATTGCCGCATCTAAAATCTCTGGCTCGTCGATCATCATCATTTTCACGATACTCATGTCAGGGGTCATTTCATCCGCTGTCCGATATTTCAACGGCATATTGACTAAAAATGCTTCATGGACAGTGTAAGGGCTGATGTCACGATTTGTAGTATAGATCGTTTGATCATCGATGGAATGTAAATGACTGCCTACACGTCTTGCCATCACTTCGATCTCTAAGAAATCTTCGTAAGTTAAGCCATGACGAGCGATGATCTTACCTGATTTTGTTTGTTGGACCAAAGCTCCATTATAAGTGATCACATAATCATTATCTTGGTATAATCCTAATTCATTCAATTGATTTTTGACACCTGGAAGAGGTCGACCTGTACATAGGACGATCGCCACGTTTTTTTCCACAGCGCTTGCAATTGCTTCTTTGACTTCTTGTGTGATTTCTCTTTTTTCATTTAAAAGGGTGCCATCGATATCGATAGCGACTAATTTGATAGACATAATGTTCTCCTTAGTTAGTTTATTTCTTCAATCAATGCGCCATTATGGATATGACGCGCAAATTCTTGATAGGTTTCGTCAAAAAGATCATAGTGATTACGCAAGGAAGGATCAACCATTTCTTTTGGAAAGAAGAAACGTTCATCTCCTTGTTCTTGCCCTGCTAATGCAGCAACTAATTGACTGACCTCTGATAATTCTACCAAAGTTCCGTCATTTCGCAAGATTTCGATTTGTGTTCGATGTCTGCCTTCTTCAGGACGATAAAAGTCATAAGGAAGATCATAACTGGAATTGATCGCCGTATAATAGTTAGGATTGTAGCCCACTTTTTCAACTAAAGAAGTCAGTTCAGCAATCAATGGCGACTGACGATCACCAGAAAACATCGCGGATTTCAATGGTTTACGATTCAAAAAACGTTTGGCTAAATCACTGAGGATCGGATCAGACGAGTCCGTCCATTGCGTGAAACAAGTATTCAACACCCCATCATCTAGCTTGAGATATTCCTCTAAACTAAAGGTACCATCTAAAAATGGTAGAAGGAGCTGTGAATGTCGTGCAAAGCTATCATCTTCTTGATGATAAAGTTCATGGGCGCGATGCAATAGATGCTCTAACACAACTTCCATGCCACGTGAAACGGGATGGAAATACACTTGGACGTACATTTGATAACGACTGACGATATAATCTTCTACCGCATGCATCCCATTCATAGAAAAGGCGATGCCTCCTTGATAGGGGCGAATCACACGCAAGATCCTCGTTAAATCGAATGTCCCATATTCCGTACCGGTAAAGTAGGCATCACGTAAAAGGTAATCCATGCGATCAGCGTCGATCTGACTAGAGATCATTTGGACGACTTGTGGATTTGGATAGGTTTTTTGGATCACGCTAGCCACTTTTTCAGGGAAGCCTTCTTCGACACGATTCAAAATCTGGTAGACTTCGGTTTCTGGCGAAGTGATGATCTCAACAGTGATTGCTTCATGATTGGTTTGGAAAATATGTTCAAATGTATGTGAATAAGGTCCGTGACCAATATCGTGGAGTAAGGCGGCACATAATGTGACTAAACGTTCCCGATCATCCCAACCAGAAGGACCGATTTTTTCAATGGAGAAATTTCTTGAAAAAATATCACAGATGCGACGAGAGATTTCGTATACACCCAACGAATGAGTAAAACGACTATGTTCTGCGCCATGAAAAGTAAATGACGAAGTACCGAGTTGTTTGATCCGCCGTAATCGTTGGACTTCTTTAGAATTGATCAAATCTAAAATTACTTGATGCTGCACATGGATATAGTTATGCACAGGATCTCTAAACACTTTTTCCATCGGTAACATTTTATATTTATAAGGTGTTGTCATAAGCCACCTCCTTTAGTGCATTTCGTTGGTTCATACGTTCGATTTGTACTTGCCACTCATCGGGTGAGACATTGGCTTTTTGCCAAGCGTCAGAGTCCATCGAAATACTTGTTGGATACATTGTATCAAATGCCTTGATAAATGACTCTTTTACTTGCACGATCGTCAATGACGTAGCGAATAACTCTTCTAATGTCGCCATACTGGTTGGTCTCACGGCAGGGTAGCCATCCGTACCAAATTGTTCTTTCAACGCTTGTTGATAAAATTGCCGCATCAATTCGCCACGTCTTTCTTGGTCACCATTCACGCTAAGGTACATCATGACTGAAATCCCGTTTTTAATGCGACGTTGGGCAATCCCGGCAAATTTTTTACCATCGATACTAAGGTCATACGTACCTGGACAGTAGGACTCTTTGATTTCATAGGCTTCTATTTTGTCGGCGTAAACAGGAAAAGCTTGGCGAGTCAGAGCGAGCATCTTTTCGTAGCCTTCATCGATCGAGATCTTATTCTCATCCTCTTGCGGGAAAATCAATGAGATATTCAAGATTCCTTGATCCGAAATGATGCCAAGTCCACCGGCATTGCGGATCACTGGAGTAAATCCCGCATGTTGGATAGCCTTTATCCCATCAGCTAAAAAGGGTGTCCGAGTATCTTTCATACCAAGAATAACTGTCTGTTGATATTGCCAAAAATGTAGAAAAGTTTGTTGCTTTTTTTTTGAATTCTCTGTTAAAATATCCGTTAAAGCAAACGGAGAAAAATCATTTGTGTGGTAGACTTCTTGATCCAAAATGATGGATGTCATGTACTCAGCTCCTAGTTAAATCTGTTTGAGAACGGGTGCTTTACCTATCTTTTATTTGAACTTAGGTGTGACGAGAGGCTCATGTCACAGCCACCAAATCGTTATAATACAATAGGAGTATCACGCCCACTTCCTTCATTATACTCCAAATTATTAAAGAAGAGAGGAAAAAAGTTATCCGCTCTTTAGACCTGTCGGTTGACAAATCAATGGAAAGTGGGAACAATGTAGCTATGAGAAAAGGAGAATGTCTAATGGAACGATCTGGATTACCGATTTCGATACAATTACGTACGAAGGTGAAACAACAAGGAGAACAACAAGATTTTTATTTTGATCTGAAAGGACAGATGGTCAAAATTGGCGATACCTTATACATACGCTATAAAGAGATCCAAGAAGGACAGGAAGAGATTCCTGTCACAATCAAGATCATGCCAGATGGGCACGTTCAATTGATCCGTGCTGGTGAAATGCGTATGCGTTTGAAATTTGCCTATCGTGAACGCCTGGAGACTCATTATCGGACCCCTTACGGAATGATTCAAGTCGACACATTCACGAAGGAATTACACGTCAGTCTAAAAGATCGACCAACCGCTGGCAAAGTCATGATCGAGTACGATTTATTCATGGGAATAGAAAAAATAGGTGAATATGAGATGGTCTTAGATTTTACTGCATAAAATAGCAAAGAAACGTTTGATTTTTTACCTGTGATTTTGTATGATAAGGAGTAGACTGTGAAAGGACGTGTCCTGATTGGAAATTAGTGTATTTGAAGGTGCAAACAAA
Organism: Enterococcus sp. DIV1094; assembly: GCF_017316305.2. NCBI lineage: Bacteria > Bacillati > Bacillota > Bacilli > Lactobacillales > Enterococcaceae > Enterococcus > Candidatus Enterococcus mangumiae. The sequence continues at coordinate 150,888 of NZ_CP147250.1, read as the reverse complement.
AACGAATTATCAATGATCGAAGTCGCACACGCGATCTTAGAGCAGCGTGGTGATGTGATGGACTTTTCTGATTTAGCAAATGAGATCCAAACTTATCTTGGCAAATCAGATAGTGACATTCGTGATTCACTCGCACAATTTTATACTGACTTAAATATTGACGGTAGCTTTATTTCATTAGGCGACAATCGTTGGGGCTTGCGTTCATGGTATGCCATTGATTCAATCGATGAAGAAGTCAACCATGGAATCGACGAAGAAGACGAGGATACACCACGTCGTCGTAAACGCAAAAAAGTCAATGCCTTTATCAATGATGACGAAGATGCCATCGATTATAATGATGACGACCCAGAAGATACTGATTTGTCTGATGAAGACGATGATGATCTATTTGAAGACGAAGACGACGATGATGAAGAAATCGCTGCATACAACTCTGACTTACAAGAAATCGGTGCTGATACTGGTGATGATGAAGAAGAAATCCCAGGAAACATCGAAGAAGATCTAAGCATTATCGAAGACGATGATGATGAAGAAGATGAAGAGTTCGAAGACGAAGATTTCCCAGAAGAATAAAAAGGGAAACTACTCGAAGCTGCAAGTTGCTTATAACTAAGCATACTTGCAGTTTTTTTGTGTTTGACTAAGTAGTGCTTCTACCAATACTCGGTGTTCTTGATCATAAGAACTAGTTCATCTCAGCGAATCTTTTTTCATTTCCTGTAAAAAGGAGTATGATGAAAATGAAACTGAGACACGATAATCAAAATAGAAGGAGACGATCGATATGTTAGATGATCAACTAAAATGTCCCAATTGTCAGACGAAATTCTATTATAATGAAGTAAGTAACGTCGTGGAGCACCAGGAAAAGGAAATGCCGATCCGCTGTCCTGAATGTAATGAAGTGGTCAAAAAGAAACTTTCTCATGGCTACTTTGTCACTTACAAAGAAACTGATTTTTCAAAATTGGACGATGAAGTTGAGGAAACGCCGAAACAGTATAAAAATCTGAAAACTGGAGCAGTGATCAGTGCAGAGGAATATCAACAAATGATCCAGCGACATGACTTATCTGTGAATGGTCCGATGAGTTCGGAATTGATGGGCGGCATGAATATGTTGATTGAAAATGAAGAGTTGAACGAAGAAGAACGTATGGAAAATTATGTCCCATATGACTAAAAAGCGAAAAGCTGTTGAAGAGCCGAAGAAACGGCTCTTTTTTCTTGTGAAAAATCTGTTGAAAGGAGAAGTCAAGAAATAAAAACAATTGTTTTATAAAAGTTTTCTTTGCGTCAGTGGCTATTTCCGATTATGATAATAGACAGAAGAATAACAAATAAATAGGAGTAATCGATGAAAAAATCAATACGAATAAAAGTAATCAGTTGTCTTGGTGTTTTATTTGCGTTGTTCCTGTTGGTCAATCTGTCACCAAAAGAGCAAACGTCTTTAAATCTTTCAATACAAAGTGAAGCAAATACATATCGAACGATGTCCAGTAAGTTGGACTTTGATCAACTGCTTCGTGTCATTTCAAGAGAGTTTCAACTGACGGAAGAACAAGCAAGAAAACATATAGGCTATACTGAGCAAATGGCGCAAAGCGCAATACATAATGGCACAACCTATCGTGTCTTTTCTCAAAACATAACTGTTAACAGAGTATACCAACCAAGTTTGTTGTTGTACTGTGAAACGAGTGAAAGTGGAAATTTTCGGGCAATCAAGTCGATTTTGTCTGTCCAGTTGAAAACAACCAACCCAGGATTGGAGAAACATTTTTCGGGGGATGTATTTGCCTATTTAGAAGATCCTAACCGGATATTCTATACGATAAATGGTGATTTCTATGATCAAAAAACAGCAACTTTAAGAAACGGCTTAACACTTCGTCGAGGCGATGGTGTGACAGAGCGCTATGATCCTGGACCTTTATCAAATCATTTCTACTATAGTTACATAGAAGATTGGTTTACTTTTTAAAATCCCATGATGAGTAAGTTGATTAAAAGAAAAAACGAGTGATTAGTAACTCGACATACTGACGTATTATGTTACGGTATTTTGGTATCATGATTTTGTCCCCAAAAATACTAGTTAACGATTTTAGAAAATTAGTTTGATAATTTGAACACAAATGACTCTAACAGCCCTTTTTATGATAAGTATTAAATTAGGTCCTTCTTTTGATAAAATTCTAAATGTAACACTATATTTAATCATAAAAAGGAAGAAGGCGTTATCATGAAAAAAGTTTTCAGTTTAAAAGTATCGTTTTTTTTGTTATTGTTGATGTTAGGAAGTATAGTACCATCAGGAGTTAGTGTTTACGCTTCAGATAATTACACTGAAGAGGTGTATGTAGATTTGAAGTCTGAAGAGTCATTTGATGAAGAACAAGTAGAACAATTAGTTGTTGAAATATCTAAAAATTATCCAGAATTATCTAAGGAATATCTCCGAGATGGTGTTTATAAACAATTGCGAGGAGATTATACTATAGATCCAATTAGTACGGATCAAGGTGTATACATAACAGACCCATCATTAGCGCTGAGATCACCTTGGCAAGGAATTACTGTCAATCAAATGGGAGCATTTATTGATACTGCGATTGGGATAGCTATTGGTGGCGCTATTGGAGGACTTGCTGCGGCTATGAAAAAAGTTGGAAAACATGCTGCTATATCTGCAGTAAAAGCAGCGTTAATAAAATATGGAATGGTTGGTGGATTTATCACACAAAATGTAATTGATTTTGTGTTTAATTTGAATTCTCCAGGTGCTTATTTAGCCAAATATTGGGATCAACGTGATAAAGTCCCCAATAATGGACGTATTAATTTTTAATGTTATAAAGGTGGGGTAATTATGAAGGACCTTAAAATTATTTTGGGTGCTTTTCTACTAGTATTACTTTTTAACTGGGGTCTATCTCATCTATTAAATAGACAATTTAAGTGGTGGATAACACTAGGTATGTATGTAGGATTTTCACTCGTCTATTTTGCTAATTCAAGCAAAAAGAACAAGTAGGGATTTTTAATGAAACTGAAAAGTATCTAGGACAAAGGTAAAATTGACTTTTTACTTTATCATAAAATCGAATAAACGACGGCCTATAGAAGCAACATCCTTGAAAATAAGACGCCATCCACAAAATTTGAAGAACAATTTTTGTGGATAAGCGTCTGTTTCTCTGGGTAAAACACTGTTGTCTCGATCTCTTTATTAAGTATGCCAAGTGTGAAAATAAGTTAAATAGCAAAGAAACGATGATGGAATCTGATTTGTTGAAAAAGAGGTTAGTTCTATTATTCATATTTTTCATTGAAGGTCATATAAAAGAATAATATTTGGCAAATATAGAATGATGTATGGAAAGAAAGTCAGTCAGTCATCAAAAATAAATCAATCCCATAAAGAAATCAAAAAAAGCAGTTTTCCTAGATAGGAAAACCGCTTTTTTCTTAGAATTTTGAAAGCAAAATCCTTGCAAATATGCTAAGATAACATTAGACGCGTCCTGAGGGAATCGAACCCCCGTCTCAAGAACCGGAATCTTACGTGATATCCACTACACTAAGGACGCAAGCACTGCAACAATTGTATCGAAATCAAAAATAAATTACAAGGGGAATGGGCAAAAAAATGAAATTTGAACAAAATTTTTCACAAAAACAACAACAAACACAAAAACTTGCCATGACACAGCAACTACAACAGTCCATCCAAGTCTTGCAGTACAACAGCGAAGAGCTTTTAGCTTTTGTTGAAAACCAGGCATTGGAAAACCCCTTAGTAGAAGTAGTCGAACCGGATTGGCAACCCGATTATCAAAAACGAAGCACTAGTTATGATGGGGAAGAAACGAGTTATCTGAACCAAATTCCTGATACGACAGGTTCACTTTTTGAATCGTTGATCGATCAAGTCCATTTGAACTACCGAGATACTTTTTTACGAAAGTTGATTTTATATCTGATTGAATACATTGACCTGAATGGCTTTTTGACGATTCCTTTAGAAGAAGCGATTCATCAGACCAATGCGACACCAATCCAAATGCTTGATGCGTTGACATTGATACAACAATTAGAACCCGCGGGTGTTGGTGCCCGAAGTTTACAAGAATGCTTGATGTTACAAACAGAAAGAGATGATTATGCCCCCGAATTGGCTTACATCGTCTTGGAAGAATGGTTCGATCAGTTAGTGGATCGCAAATGGAAAGAGATCGCGCAACATTTTTCGATTCCATTAAGCGACGTGCAACGGATCTTCGACTATATCCAAACCCTTAGTCCAAGCCCTGGCAGAGTATTTGACCATAGTAGTGGCTTGTATATCATTCCAGATGTCAAAGTCATTGTGCAAGGTGAAGAAGTCCAAGTCGTCTCGAATCGTGGCAATCAACCGAATGTTCGCTTTCAAGAAGCTTATTTTCAACAAATGCAAAAAAAAGCAGACAAAGAAACGCAAGCCTATCTAAAAGAACGTAAACAAGAATTTGAGTGGCTACAAAAAACGATTTTACAGCGGGGCGATACGATCATGCGTGTAGCACAGATCATCGTTTCACGCCAAAAAGAGTTTTTTACGAACGTAGCACGTCCGATTCGACCATTGACCTTAAAAGAGGTAGCAGAAGAGATCGATGTCCATGAATCGACTGTCAGTCGAGCAGTGAATGGCAAATATCTTGAAACCGAGTTCGGGGTCTTTGAATTGAGAAAGTTTTTTACAACAAGACTGCAACCGACAAACACAGAAAGTTCCGAAGACCTATCCGCTGATACAGCTAAGAAAAAAGTCAAAGAATTGGTGGATGCTGAAGATAAAAGCAAGCCGTTATCAGATCAAAAATTAGTTGAACTGCTTAAAAACGAGAAAATTTCGATTTCTCGCCGGACAGTTGCTAAATATCGTGACTTGTTAGGAATCCCTAGTTCATCGAAAAGAAAACGGTATGATAAGTAAAGGAAAGCAAGACTAGAAGAATCTTAAACATTTTTCTAGTCTTTTTTTGTTGATAAAAAAGGATAAAACTGGTAGACTAAGTCATGTGAGGTTGAGATTTTCCTATATGAGAACGTGCAAGTTGGAAAGTCCGATTTATTTTTTTAGATCACATGGGTCGTTTTGAGTCTACATTGGACAAAAAGTGTCCAACTAAGGAGATCGCTATGTTAGATGAATTGAAACTGATTGAAGCTGTTGCACCAGACATCATGGATGTTTTGCAAGAACGTTATAAGATTTTGCGCAATATTTACTGGATGCAGCCAATTGGTCGTCGTAGTTTATCGGAAAGCATGGGCATGACCGAACGTGTTTTACGAACAGAAACGGATTTGCTCAAACAACTTGAACTGATCAACGCCTCTAAAAGTGGTATGACGCTGACAAAAAAGGGAGAAGAAGTCTATCAAAGCCTCGAAAGCTTTATGGACCAACTTCTAGGAATGCATCAGATCGAAATGAAACTATCTGAGTATTTTGGGAATCAGCGCTGTATCGTTGTTTCTGGAAACAGTGAACAACAACCAAAAGTAGCAGATGCTTTTGGCGAAGCCTTAGACGAATCTTTGAATCTATTACTTCCAGAAGGTGATAATATCATCGCAGTCATGGGAGGAACAACGATGGCGATCGTCGCAGAGCAACTGACCAGCTTAGAAAATAGCAAACGCCATAACTTGTTTGTACCCGCAAGAGGTGGGATCGGCGAGGCGATTACTGTACAAGCGAACTCAGTCAGTGCTAGAATGGCTACAAAGGCAAATGGAAAACACCGAGCATTGTATGTGCCGGAACAATTAAGCTTGGCTACTTACAATTCACTACTCAATGAGCCGTCTATACAAGAAGTGTTAAACTTGATAAGTGAGGCAAATTGTGTTATTCATAGTATTGGACGGGCGTTGCATATGGCAGCGCGACGAAAGATGAATGAAGAAGAATTGCTGATGTTGAAACAGGCCAATGCCGTTGCGGAATCTTTTGGCTATTTCTTCAATGAAAAAGGAGAAGTGGTGTATAAAGTCCCTCGAATCGGCATCGAATTAAAAGACTTAGCAAAGGTTCCCATCATTCTTGCAGTTGCAGGAGGGAAAGCCAAAGCCAAAGCGATTCGAGCGTATATGAATAATGCACCAAAACAAACGTGGCTCATTACCGATGAAGCCGCTGCAAATGAGATTTTAAAAGGGGTATCCCTTTAAAATAAATATTTTTTTGATTTTCATAAGGAGGAAATCTTAAATGACAGTTAAAGTAGGTATTAATGGTTTTGGACGTATTGGACGTCTAGCATTCCGTCGTATCCAAGATGTAGATGGAATCGAAGTAGTAGCAATCAACGATTTGACAGATGCTAAAATGTTGGCACACTTGTTAAAATACGATACAACTCAAGGACGTTTCAACGGAACAGTTGAAGTTCACGAAGGTTCATTCAACGTAAACGGAAAAGAAGTTAAAGTTTTAGCTAACCGTAACCCTGAAGAATTACCTTGGGGCGAACTAGGCGTAGACATCGTTCTAGAATGTACTGGTTTCTTCACTTCAAAATCAGCTGCTGAAAAACATTTAACAGCTGGTGCTAAACGTGTTGTTATCTCAGCTCCTGGTGGCGATGATGTACCAACAATCGTTTACAACACAAACCATGAAACATTAACTGGTAAAGAAACAGTTATCTCTGGTGCTTCATGTACAACTAACTGTTTAGCTCCTATGGCTAAAACATTGAACGACAAATTTGGTGTTGTTGAAGGATTAATGACAACTATCCACGCTTACACAGGTGACCAAATGACTCTTGACGGACCTCATCCTAAAGGTGACTTCCGCCGTGCACGCGCTGCTGCTGCAAACATCGTTCCTAACTCAACAGGTGCTGCTAAAGCTATCGGCTTAGTAATCCCTGAATTGAACGGTAAATTAGACGGAGCTGCTCAACGTGTACCAATCGCTACAGGTTCATTAACAGAATTAGTTACAGTTCTTGATAAAAACGTAACTGTTGATGAAGTTAATGCAGCAATGGAAGAAGCAGCAAACGAATCTTACGGTTACAACACAGACGAAATCGTTTCTTCAGATATCGTTGGTATGACTTTCGGTTCATTATTTGATGCTACTCAAACAAAAGTAATGACTGTTGGCGACAAACAATTAGTTAAAACTGTTGCTTGGTACGACAACGAAATGTCATACACTGCACAATTAGTACGTACTTTAGAATACTTCGCTAACTTATAAGATAAATCGTACAAGTGTAACCTATATCCATGTACACTTAAAAGCGGGGAAGCAATCGCGCTTCTCCGCTTTTTTTGATAAGATGTTTATTTAGGAGGAAATCAAATGGCTAAGAAAACAGTCAAAGATATTGATTTAAAAGATAAAAAAGTCCTTGTCCGTGTTGACTTCAATGTTCCTTTGAAAGACGGCGTCATCACTGATGATACACGTATCAAAGCAGCGTTACCAACAATCAATTATGTGTTGGAGCAAGGCGGAAAAGCGATTCTTTTCTCTCACCTTGGACGTGTGAAAACAGAAGAAGATAAAGAAGGAAAATCTTTAGCACCAGTTGCAAAACGTTTAGGCGAATTGCTAGGTAAAGAAGTGACTTTCGTTCCTGAAACTCGTGGTTCAGAATTGGAAACAGCGATTGCTGACATGAAAGATGGCGACGTAGTTGTTTTTGAAAACACTCGTTTTGAAGACATCGACGGCAAAAAAGAAAGCAAAAATGACGCTGACTTAGGTAAATACTGGGCTTCTTTAGGCGATGTATTCGTCAATGACGCTTTTGGTACAGCTCACCGCGCGCATGCTTCTAACGTAGGGATCGCTTCAACAGGTATCCCAACAGTTGCTGGATTCTTGATGGACAAAGAAATCAAATTCATCGGCGAAGCAGTCGAAGAACCAAAACGTCCGATGATCGCGATCTTAGGTGGAGCGAAAGTTTCAGATAAAATCGGTGTCATCGAAAACTTGATTCCTAAAGCAGACAAAATTTTGATCGGCGGTGGAATGACTTACACATTCTACGAAGCAAAAGGCATCAAAATCGGTAACTCTTTAGTTGAAGCGGATAAAGTAGCTTTAGCAAAAGAATTGATCGAAAAAGCTGGCGACAAACTAGTTTTACCGATCGACAACGTGTGTGCGCCTGAATTCTCAAATGATGTGGAAACACAAGTCATCGAAGGCGACATTCCTGAAGGCTTGATGGCATTAGACATCGGACCTGCTTCTGTTAAACTATTTGCTGATACATTGCAAGGAGCAAAAACAGTTGTATGGAACGGACCAATGGGCGTATTCGAAATGAGTAACTTTGCCAAAGGTACAATCGGTGTTTGTGAAGCAATCGCTAACCTTGAAGATGCAACAACGATCATCGGTGGCGGTGACTCAGCAGCTGCTGCTGAACAATTAGGTTTCGCAGATAAATTTACTCACATCTCAACAGGTGGCGGTGCAAGTTTAGAATTGCTTGAAGGTAAAGAATTACCTGGTCTAGCTGCGATCAACGACAAATAAGCATTAAATCAATGAACAAATAAAATGGTGAGAGGATAACCAACAGATTGCTCAAATCTGTGATCCTCTTTCATTCTGAATAGGAGTGCATATCATGCGTAAACCAATTATCGCTGGTAACTGGAAAATGAACAAAACTGCATCTGAAGCAAAAGATTTCGCAGAAGCAGTAAAAAACAACATCCCTTCAAATGATAAAGTAGATTCAGTTATTGGATCTCCAGCATTATTCTTACAAGAATTAATGGCTTCAGCTGAAGGTACAGAATTAAAAATCGCTGCACAAAACTCTTTCTGGGAAAACTCAGGTGCATTCACTGGTGAAACATCTCCAGCAGCTTTAGCTGACTTAGGTGTTCAATATGTGATCATCGGACACTCAGAGCGTCGTGAATATTTCCACGAAACTGACGAAGATATCAACAAAAAAGCAAAAGCGATCTTCGCAAACGGCATGATCCCAATTCTTTGCTGTGGTGAGTCATTAGAAACTTACGAAGCAAACAAAACTGCTGAGTGGATCGAAGGACAAATCACTGCTGGACTTGAAGGCTTAACAGAAGGTCAAGTAAGTAATCTAGTTATTGCTTACGAACCAATCTGGGCAATCGGTACAGGTAAATCAGCAGATGCTCAAATCGCTGACGAAATCTGTGGCGTGGTACGTCAAACAGTTGAAAAACTTTACGGCAAAGAAGTATCAGAAGCAGTACGCATCCAATACGGTGGTTCTGTAAAACCTGAGAACATTGCTGAATACATGGCGAAAGAAAATGTGGATGGCGCATTAGTTGGCGGAGCTAGCTTAGAAGCGGATTCATTCTTAGCATTACTTGACGCTGTAAAATAATTCTTGAAAATTTGTGAAAAATGCAAGAAATGTTTGCACTAAGACACAAAATTAACTAAAATCGTATATGAGGGAAATCCCTTAGGAAAAAACCAAACTCAAAGGAGAGACAAAACATGTCAATTATTACTGATGTTTACGCTCGCGAGATTCTAGACTCACGCGGTAACCCAACAATCGAAGTAGAAGTATACACAGAAAGCGGTGCTTTCGGCCGTGGAATGGTTCCTTCAGGTGCTTCAACTGGTGAATACGAAGCAGTTGAATTACGTGACGGAGACAAAGCTCGTTACGGCGGTAAAGGTGTAATTAAAGCTGTTGACAACGTAAACAACATCATTGCTGAAGCAATCATTGGCTACGATGTACGTGACCAAATGGCTATCGACAAAGCAATGATCGCTTTAGACGGAACTCCTAACAAAGGTAAATTAGGCGCGAACGCTATCTTAGGCGTATCAATCGCTGTTGCTCGTGCAGCTGCTGATTACCTAGAAGTGCCTTTATACCACTACCTAGGCGGATTTAACACAAAAGTATTGCCAACTCCAATGATGAACATCATCAACGGTGGATCACATGCGGATAACTCAATCGACTTCCAAGAATTCATGATCATGCCTGTTGGCGCGCCAACATTCAAAGAAGCTTTACGTATGGGTGCGGAAGTATTCCATGCATTAGCTGCAATCTTGAAATCTCGTGGATTAGCAACTTCAGTTGGTGACGAAGGTGGATTCGCTCCTAACCTTGGTTCAAACGAAGAAGGTTTCGAAGTAATCATCGAAGCAATCGAAAAAGCTGGCTATGTTCCTGGTAAAGACGTTGTTCTTGCAATGGACGCTGCTTCTTCAGAATTCTACGACAAAGAAAAAGGTGTTTACGTATTAGCTGACTCAGGCGAAGGCGAAAAAACAACTGACGAAATGATCAAATTCTACGAAGAATTAGTATCTAAATACCCAATCATCTCAATCGAAGATGGATTAGACGAAAACGACTGGGACGGATTCAAGAAATTGACAGAAGTTCTAGGCGACAAAGTTCAATTAGTGGGTGACGACTTGTTCGTAACAAACACTGAAAAACTTGCTGAAGGTATCGAAAAAGGAATTGCTAACTCAATCCTTATCAAAGTTAACCAAATCGGTACTTTGACAGAAACTTTCGAAGCAATCGAAATGGCTAAAGAAGCTGGTTACACTGCAGTAGTTTCTCACCGTTCTGGTGAAACAGAAGATTCAACAATCTCTGATATCGCAGTTGCAACAAACGCTGGCCAAATCAAAACAGGTTCTCTTTCACGTACTGACCGTGTTGCAAAATACAACCAATTATTACGTATCGAAGACCAACTTGGTGAAGTTGCAGAGTACAAAGGTTTGAAATCTTTCTACAACTTAAAAAACAAATAATCAAATGATTGTAAAAATGCCCTTCTTGTGTCGTATGACATGAGAGGGGTATTTTTTTGGTTTTCTTAGAGATAAAAGCGACCAATCAACTATAAGTAAGGTAGTTCGTAGTCAATAGGTTTGATCATGGACGGTGAAAACAATCGCACTGTGAAAACGATTCGACTTTTTACGATATGAAAACCGAAAAATATATAACCTTTCTTTTTGGTTTCTACTATGTTATAGTCTATTGATACTCAACACGACGAACAATTCCTCATTATTTCATCCTCATCATCTGTTTTTCATCCTCAATCAATGCGCCAGCTATTATTGACGTCACTAGCACATGTGTTTAAATAAGCAAAAACATGTGAAATATCCTGTTCTAACAAAAATGAGTGTAAGGACTAAGATCAGCAGTCATCTACTGAAGCACCAGCAGTCATTTGAATTATTTTTGGCAACCATGACTGACAGAACAATTGAAATGAAAACTTCTTGAGTCAAAGACCTAGAGATGTGTCTTACAAGTAAACAAAAATAGTAAATCTAGTTCATAGGAAATGTTAAGTTTCGATCGTGTAACAAAGAATTATGGGAAGGATTATCCTTTTTTTAAAAAAGAGTTGAATGTTCGGATAAACCGTCCACGGGAATTTAATGTAAACTGATTTTGTGAAAAAAATATTAAATTCTGGGGGCTATCCAACAATGAAAAAAAAGGTATCAATGACAATTCTATTATCAACTTTGTTGTTAGTAGGTAGTAAACCACTCTTGGTAAATGCATCCGAGGTAAATAGTGAAAAACAAATTCCGATTGAAGTGCAAGAAGGAAAATTAGCGATCACTTTCGACGAAGGCACAACGAATAAAGTGGATTTCAAACTATCAGATTTTGACTTGAATTCAGATGTACGAAAACAAACGAAGACCTTGAAAGCAACCGCCACAGTAAATAATACAAAATCTGAAGATGTTTTTGTGAACATTTTTGCAAAACTTGACCAATATGGGAATGGACTAGATGTACAGCCTTCTAATCCGTATCTTCAAGCACAACAGGTAATGAGAATGAGCTCAACGAAAATTGAAAAAGATTTCGATGTCATTTTAGATGCAAATGATTATGTCTGGCGATCAAACAGAGATGATAGCGTCAAAATCATTTTAACAGCACAAGAAGTGAATAATCCTTGGGGGAGTAATCCTGAGTAAAAGTAATTATTGCCAGTTGTTAATGGAGTGATAGATAAAAAGAGCGGAAGGTACGAAGTAGACAAAATAGTATGGGGTGCTATATGGAATACTTACATCCTTTCATCTGTCCTATAGAATAATCAAAGAAGAAATGCTGATACGATCAATAAAAAATGTTCTTGTTGATTGGCGAATCAGTGTTCCTTCTTTTATTCTTTCATGCAGCAAGCTGTTTCCATTATAGTTGATTGATCTGACAGTAAGAAACTTAGTAGATATAAGTGGCTATTGTTAAAAACATCATCTAGTTAAAAGTTAGGGATACATGCTCAAAAATTCACGGTTTCAGCAACAAAAACAGTCTGTATATGGCAGGAAAAAACGCTAGCAATTCAAGTAGAACATGGAAACAGCGGCATCGTTCACGGAAAATAAAATGAAATATTCTGACTAAGTAAATTTCTCTTAGTCTAGAATCCTCTAACATGAAGGTTGGTAGAACACATGGAATATATAATGGATACATTTAGTAGCCATTACTTAACAAAAAAGCAAAGCGAAATGTTGAAGTTATTTACAGTTCTAGTAACAGAAAAATATTTATCATTAAATAAATTGAGCGTGGAATTAAACTTGACGATGTATCAAACGAAAATATTACTAGTTGAACTCGAAGAAAACTTTGAACAATTGGATTTCACATTTTCCTCTTTCTTTTTGCTAGAAAAAGGTACGATCGGTTTAATCGAAGGATTTAATCAGGAGGTATTGCTTCAAGTATTTGTCAATTTGAAGAAAAAATTTTTTAATGAATCACCTTATTTTCAATTGTTGCTGTATCTTTTGAAACATCGAAAAACTCGGGTAGTGGATATTTCTGATAAGTTGATGTTTAGTAAGTCTTATTGCTATAAATTGATCAGTCGGCTGAAAGACATTTTTCAGAAACAAAAAATCCCAATCACTATTCATAGCAACTTCGAATCAATTTCTTTGGAAGGAAACGAGAAGTCCATCAGAACGTATCATTATTTAGTACAAGTTATGGCATATAATGTTTTTGCGGATAGCCAGACAAGAGTAAACATTGATTTAGTGGGAGATGGCTATGGAAGTTTAAAAACAACTAAAGTGAAGCATGATATTCTTTTCTCGATACTTGAAAATGCAGTTTCTCGTGGGTATCTCGTGCAAGATTTAGAGAAAGAAGCGCTAGAGATATTCGATAATATGAAAGAGTTGTACGAAGATGATTCATTGACCAAACTAATACCAACTAGAAATATCGAAGATAGGGAAAAAGAAATTGCTTTCTTCTATTTTTGCAGACAACTTCTAATACCTGAAACGACAAGTAAGCGAGATAAAATATTTTTAGGTGAAAAATTCAAACGAATCAGTAGTAATGAGATCGTTGATTTTTCGATTGATGTCGTAGAAACGTTGTCAAATAAATATAATATAAAGCCTGAAGTTGAAAATGTGATTTTATATGAAAGTGTCATTAATAGTTGGGCATATAAAAATATTTATTTTGAAAATTTGAAAGGAATGGCCAATCAACATAGTCCTGACAGTAGAATCCATGAAGTGAAGAATCTAGTATTGAAAATAGTTGAAAATAGGGATTTAAAAGTTGGCGATCGACAGATATTTGCGAATAAGTTAGCGTACATCTTATCTTATTATTTGCCTATCCAAAATAGCGAGACAGTGATCATCGCTATTTCAATGTTACACCATCCTGAATATGTACCAGTGATCCAAAATAAATTACTGACTATATTTAATAGGAAAATCATTAACTTTACTTCTACTATTGAGGGAGCTGACGTTCTAGTCTCTGATGGCATTTTGTTTCATGAAGAATCACAGGATTTTGCTTTCTTTAGGGATATCCATAATAAAAATCACTGGGACAATTTAAATACAGTTGTTCAAGCAAGGATCATTGCAAAACTAGGTTAACAGGTTCTGCTAGTTCTTGCGCTACTAGGAAAATAAATACTTGAATACAGGAATACTGGATAGAAGCTGAGAAATGTTAGCAAAATCCAGAATACTGTTCTTGATAGATTGGATAGGAGCCATGATGATAAAAAACAGTTTAATAAAAAAATATGAGTTATTTCGCGTTTCTTCTATTATTCTCGTATTATTCATAGGATGTTTATTTTACATACAACCGGTTGATGCTTCCGAGGAAAATCCAGCATCGATTCTAGTAGATGTACAACCTAAAGAATACGAGATCAGCGATAGCTATATACAATTTAGTCCAGAACTTAATAAGAACTATGAATTTACAGCAACAATTACAAATATAGGCGACAAAGACTTAGACATTGCCGTCTTTCCATCGGTTGCATTATCTACGATGGGAAGTGTCACTTATGTGGAAAACAAAGAAAATCTTTTAGATAAAAATTATGACTTAGCCAAATATGTGAAGATAGCTACTGAGAATGGTGAACTTGAAGATGGAAAAATAAAAGTTGAAGCGAATCAAAGCGAAACGATCATAATTTCGCTCAATATCACTGAAGAACTTGATGGGGAAGTTTTAGGTGGGGTGAATTTCTCTCAAACTCTAAGTGAGCAAAGTAATGAAGATTCCGTAGATATCGTTCATGTTTATGAGAAAGTACTCCTGTTTCACCTTAAAATGAATGAACTAAATACTGAAAAGGAACAAACATATGATGAGTTTGAATTTGTAAACTCACAGGATGCTATAAAACTTGATTACTATGTACTTAATAATAATCCTACGGTGACTTTTGCGGAAAATGGACCATATAAAGTAATCAATCCAAACGGGGAGATCATTTCTGAAGGGGAAATTGAGACGCGCGCGATTGCATTAACTCCAATGACTAAAACAAAGCTGAATCTGCCCTTAGTTAGTGATGCAGAATTGGTATCTGGGGAGTATCAATTCATCATAACTGTTGATGGCAAGGAGAAAATAACTAGATTTAGCTATACAAAAGAGGCACTTGAACAATTGATTGAACAAACAAACGGCTCGAATCATGTTGTGGTCAATCAAAGCAGCAATATATGGGTGATTGGTTTATTAATCATTTTTTCTACTCTATTGATTGTCATAAGTGTAATACTTTATCTTAAATATAAGAAAACGAGAATCAACAGCTAAGGCTGCGATTCTCGTTTTTCGCTATTAGGCGAAAGGCCAAATTTATAAATGATCAATAATGTGAGAAAAGAAATTCCGGTTCCAGCAAAGCCAAAATACATATCAATGATATCCGGCGTGTTTATAAACCCAAGTACAGTTTCACATAGCGCATTTGCTACAAGTAAAAGTAAAGAAAAAATGATGATATAATTGAACTTTGCGCCCATCAATAACCAAAAATAAGGAATCAAACCTAAAATCAAACTAATTGAAAAGTTTGAAATATGAAGATAAAAATCCGAATAAATGGAGGTGAAAATCGTTATATCCCAATGTTTTGATAAATACATAAAAGATCCAGCAGCAATCACCACAAGATACAAAATAGAAGTCCATAACTTGGGTAAAAATTTAAAAGCAAGTTGGTTCTTCATGACGAGTCACCTCCGAATGATGTTTGGGTAATGAATATAGTGAGCTTTCCTATGTATTGTTAAAAAGAGGTGGTCAAGTTCATTATAGCCTATTTACTTTATTATGTAATACATCAAACAGTAAAGGTCACATCCATATCAAAAAAGACAATACCAAGACATGTCTGGTATCGTCTACAAAACGAACAATCATTTATTTTTTTTATTTTCCGAAATAAACAGAGGCTCTTCTAACTGATCATAATACTTTGGATTTAATTTTGTATCCCCGTTGACGTCGTTTTTTCGAACGACTGATAATAGCATCGGGCTAAAACCTAAAATTCCTAGAACAATAGAACCAACTACTAAACTTGTTTTTCTTAACATAATTGCCTCCCTCTGTAAAATGGTTCGACGAAATAAGCATTTCTTTATGATCGTATAAGACTAAAACCATCCGTATACGACCTATATGCTTCTTATCCAATAAATTTTAATTTTAATAGACAAAAATTACGTATAGTAATAATGAACGAAGCAGATAAGTAAATAGTAGTACAAGTAGCAAATACTATCAAGTATTGCTGTGCTGTCAGAACATACACAAGAAGTATCCGAAAATTTGAAGAGTAAGGAATGAGGGAATATTCAATTGGAAAAGAAGAAAAAATGGTTGACTCCAGTAAGTGTAGGTATACTATTAGTTCTTTTGACAACGATAGGAATTATTAGAATAAGCGAACCTACAGAAAAAGAAAAACAGATAACCTTTTTAAAAGCACATGAAAAGGAGATGACGGAGTATATAAAAAATTATAGTTCGCAAGATGGGCAAATTACGTTTGATTGGGAGACAACAGCAGTAAATACAGGTATTGCATTTTCCAAACCTGTATTGATTGTCAAATTTGATATTAGCGACAGTTCAAAATTAGAGTATAACAATCGAGGTTATGTACTTAGGGTAAAAACTGATGTAAAAAAATTAAATAAAATAAGTGAATTGATGGTCTTAAATGACCCTATCTATTCTAATATTCAGGAGGATAGAGATGACTGATTTTGAAGAGAACTTTAATCCATATGTCGATATAGCGAAAGACGCGTATGTAGGACATCTAAAAAGATTTACATATGGATCAAAAAAATATACTCAAAAGATATTCTAATTTGAAAGAACTATGAATGAGGGGATAATCAATTGGGAAAGATAAAATGGTTGATTCCAATAAGTTTAGGTATATTATTCATGCTTGTCGCAACGATAGAAGTGAAGAAGATGAGCGAACCAACAGAAAGAGAAAAACAAGTAGCTTTTTTAAGGGCACATGAAGAAGAAATGACAAAGTATGTAAAATCTCAAAATGCAAAGATTCAAAGTGTTAAGTATGAATGGGATAGTGTAAAAGTTGATGATATAGGAAATGGGACACCTATGGGCGCTGGAAAATTATTGACCATTAATGGAGGATTCAATGATATCGAAGAGTCAAACTTCATACTAAGTTTTGGAGTGGATGATAAAAAAATGCCTGAACTTGATACTATCGGGCTATTAAGCTCTTTATATGTAGGTGGGAGAATTTATGAGTAATTTAGAGAATTCCGACAAGATTTAAGCTAACTTAGCAGAAAGTTCTTATAGTAATTGTCCTAATTCTTTTAAAAGATATCAATAATAGTAAAGTCTACTTTACCCTAAAAACAGTCAAAACTTATAAAACAATATGAGTATCGAAAGTAAAGAAAGACATGAAATAAAAAGTTACGTGAAAGTACATACCAAAAATAGCCCCAAATAAAAATATTGCTGAATCAAAAAAGTCATTTCGAAAAAAAGTGAGATACGAAAAAATATCAATAGATAGTCAGAACATACACAAAAGATATTCATAATTGAAAGGATAGGGAGTGAGGTGATAAGCAATTGGAAAAGAAAAAATGGTTGATTCCAATAAGTATAGGTATGTTAGTCATGGTTTTGACAGTGATAGCAGTAAAAGAAATAAGTGAACCTACAGAAAAAGAAAAACAGATAAACTTTTTAAAAGCACATGAAAAGGAAATGACGGAGTATATTAATCAATCCGAAGGGGAAAAAGTAACAGCGATTAATTATGATTGGAATAATGTTAACCAAGTAGTTATCGGAAATGGTCTTCCTAGTGGAGCTGGCAAAAAAATTCAAATTTTTGGATTTGTAAATAATAAGCCATATATGGATTTCAGATTGGATATAGAATTGAATCAAAATAATATGCCTGATATGTCAACTTTACATTATGGACAACAAATAAATATTGAGGAACTTAATAGCTGATTTAGAGAATCAAGCTATATGCTGATTTTGCACAAGTACATACCAAAAAGAATCTCGGAAAAATATTGCTAAAATCAAAAACGCAGTTTTGTTAAAAAAATCCCTGATACAGATGAGAGTATTGATAGATTGACTGAACATATACGAAAACATATCCAAAACTTGGAAGATCGAGGAATGGGGAATAATCAATTGGGAAAGAAAAAATGGTTGATTCTAGTAAGTATAAGTATAGTAGCAATCCTTTTAGCAACGATAGGATTAAAGAAGATAAGCGAGCCAACAAAAAGAGAAAGACAAATAGTCTTTTTAAAATCCCAGGAAAAAGAAATGACAGAATTTGTAAAGCAGCAAAATGAAATCGTTAATAAAGTTGTGTTTGATTGGGATTCACTAGAGCAAGAGATAGTGGGGAATGGACTTCCGCAAGGTGCCGGTGAGGTTTTTATTATTCGAATACAAATTATTGATCAGAATAACAAGGAAATAAATTCATTTGGTTTCGCTATAAATCCAGATGATGTTAATAGGCCTAAGAAGATAGAAAAAATGTATACGATCAATGCTAACTATGATTACTATAGTTGCAGTTAGAGAAGGGAGAAAGCCTTGTGAGGAAAAAGAAGATAATTATTGTAGTTAGTTTGACTATTACCTTAGTTCTATTAGGCACGCTAGGAATGAAAAAAATAATGGAACCGACGGAAAAAGAAAAACAAATTGCTTTTTTAAAAGATGAAGAGAAATTGTCTAAGTATATAAAACAAGAAAGTCATTCAGAAATCGAAATCAAATATGATTGGAAATCTGTAGAACACAGTCAAAGTATGGCATTCTCAAGGCCAACCCTGGCAATCAAATTTGATGTTATTGATAAGAAAAAAAGTAGTGCAGAAAACTACTATAATAAAGGAAATACTTTAGTCATTGATGTAAATAATGAGTATTCTGCTATAAATGATATGTGGACTACGAATGATATTTTAGAATAAAGATCTTGAATGATGTAGATAAATGACTAATCTCAAAATCAATTTAAATGTTTATGTAATTTGATTTCAAAGACCGCACAAAGTAAAACTAAATAGTTTTGCTTATGAATCTTTGAAAAAAATGAGGGATAATCCATTGGGGAAAAAGAAAAATTGGCTGATTCTAGTAATCGTAAGTTTACTATTAGCCCTTTTTACAACAATAGATGTGAATAAAATGAATGAGCCAACAGAAAAAGAAAAACAGCTTGCTTTTTTGAAAGAACATGAAGAAGAATTAACCAAGTACATTATAGAGAAAAATTCACAAATCAATATAGCTATTATTAAATATGATTGGGAATCATTTAGGATAGCGGAGCTTTTACCCAAAAAATGTACATAGTTGATATTGAGTTATATGACATTGATAAAAATGAAATAGATGGTGGAGCAATTCAAGTTTCACCAAATAACTTAATAAAACCTACTAAGATAGAAGAGATAGCGACCAATAATTTTGAAGAAGCAATGGAGGAGTTAACTAGTGGTGAATTTAGCTGATTCATAAAAATCTGTAAGCACAGTCTATCTATAACCCAATACTTATATGTATGAAAGCAGTTAAAAAATTGGAAGACCAAGGAATGAGGGGTAATCAATTGGGAAAGAAGCATTGGTTGATTTCAGTAAGTATAGGTATAGTATTAGTCATTTTGACAACGATAGTGGTGAATAAAATGAGCGAACCAACAGAAAAAGAAAGACAAATAACTTTTTTGAAAGAGCACGAGAAAAAAATGACAGCATATGTTATAGAAAGAAACGATTACGTAATTTTAAAAAATTATCAAATTAAAAATATTGAGTATGATTGGGAAACAGTTCGAGTTGTACAGGGCATGGCGTTTAGTCCTAAGTCCATAGCTGTCAATATCAGTCTTTTTGATGAAACAGATAAAAAGATTGATGGGTTTGAAATATATATTTATACTGATAATATTTCAAATCCTACTAAAATTAAAAGCTTTCAATAAGGTGAAATACAAATGAATATTAAATTTGGTATAGTCAGGGCATTTAATCGAACATCAAGAAGAAATGAGATCAAAAATATAACGTATGCTTGTAACTATTGATTACATAAAGATAAAAGTATAAAGGAGAAAAATATGTGGGGAAAAAGAAGAAAATTATTGTAGTAAGTTTAACTATCATCTTAATCCTTTTAGGCACGCTAGGAATGAAAAAAATAATAGAACCGACGGAAAAAGAAAAACAAATCGCTTTTTTGAAAGAACATGAAAAAGAAATGACCATATATGTAAAGTCACAAAATGATAAAATCATAAGCGTTCAATATATCTGGGAAAGTGTAGAAGTTATTATGATTGGAAATGGACTTCCTTTTGGGGCAGGAGAAGCACTCACAATTGAAGGAAAATTCAATCATATTCCTGACTCCAGTTTTTATTTACAATTCAGTCTTGAAAAAACAAATAGAATGCCAGTGATAGGAAGTATGACTGCTTTTAATTCTTTTAGAATTGGGGGGATGCTTTTGTGAGAAATTTAGAGAATTCAAATAATATTTATGTCAATTTAGCCAGAAGTAGCTACAATAGTCCACCTAATACTATTTAAAAAGATTGAAATAGTATGAATCAAGTGGAATTTGATTATTCTATTGAAGAGATTGATATAGGGATGTAACCGATGAGGAAGCAAAGTGACCATATAACGGTAAAATTTATCCTCCAACTGATGCTACCGTAAAAATAGTCAAAGAGTTAGGAGAAATACGTGTTTCAAAAGTAAACAGAGGAAATAAAGTACGTACTAATTAATGTTCTCGAATAATAGACAATGCTAAAATCGACAAAGTTGTTATGTTTTAAGGGCCTAATTAGGTGAAATATCGAAAGACTGTCAGAACATACACAAAAATTAGAAGATCAAGGAATGAGTGATAATCAAATGGTAAAGAAAAAATGGTTGATTTCAGTAAGTATAGGTGTATTATTAGTCCTTTTGACAACGATAGGAGTGAATAAAATGGGCGAACCAACAAAAAAAGAAAGACAAGTAGCTTTTTTAAAAGCACACGAGGAAGAAATGGTGGAATTTGTAAAAAAGCAAGATGAAAAAGTTAATAACGTTGTGTTTGATTGGAATTCACTAAAGCAAGAGATAGTGGGGAATGGACTTCCGCAAGGTGCTGGTGAGGTTATTATTATTCGAATACAAATTATTGATAAGGATAACAAAGAAATAAATTCATTTGGATTCGCTATAAATCCAGATAATATTAATAGGCCTAAGAAGATAGAAACAATGTATACAATTAACGCTAACTATAATTACTATGAAGGAGAATAGGTATGGTCAATTTAGAAAATTATAGTAACTTATATGCTAATTTAGCGCAAGCATCTTACGATGGTAGAAAAATACGATTTTCTTTTAGTTTAACAGAATGGGACAGAGAACAAATAAATAATTATAGACAGAATAATTTCGTTCCATTCAACTTCCCAAATGCAAAAGATGTTCATGGAAATGATTTAAGCACTGTCTACCTCCAACTCGATAACAGTGTAAAAACAGTCAAAGAGTTAGGAAACATACGAGTGCCGAAAGTAAATGGGGGCTATGAAGTGCAAAGCTATGTGAAAAACTCATATAAGCAAGGACTTTTGACGGATGAGAAAGCTGGCTTCAATGCTTATTATGTAACGGACACGCCTAAGCTATCTATAGAGACCAAACACACTTACTTTGTCACCAGAGGGAGTGATGGCATTTCTTCAAGTAACTTGAATCTCAATGACTGGTGGCATAATAATCAGGCGTTTACCACAAAAAATGCCTATATTCCGCAGGCAAAATTAGCAAATCAAGCCATGCACCAGAAGATAACGGAAATGGCTACAGAAGCACCCAATGCTACAATGGCTGTCACAGGTCATTCTTTGGGAACGATGGTATCGATTCAAGCTGTAGCGAATCTCCCTGAAAAAGATATTGCCAAAATCGACAAGGTTGTTTTGTTTCAAGGACCTGATGCACGTGAAAGTATTAATAAAATGTCTGAACAGGCACAAAAAAATATCCAAATGTTGGAAGAGCAAGGAAAAATCGACTATTATGTCAACGCTTTTGATATTGTTTCGATGTTAAATAGAAATAAGCCTGGGGTAGATGAGATTGGTAATGTCCGCTATTTGTTACCTAAATCGTTTAACACCACGTTTGATATGGAAGATAAAGACGGCTCGAGTCATGATTTTGGACAGTTTCAAATAAATCCTGATGGGACACTTAAAGAGGCGAATTTAAACGAACATGGCTACATTTTTGCTGCAGGGATAAAGGTTTCTCAATTGATCGATAAATATTTGAATCGTTTAGTAAAAGAAACACCAGAAGGCGGGTTATCTTTTACAGAAGTCATAAAACTGTTGCTATCTGGAGAATATAAAGATTTCGAAAAAGAATATGCCAAGATTATTGCAGAAGCAAAAGTTGCTAGTGAGTGGAATGAGACAGTCAACGAATTACATAAAAAAATTTCTAAATCTTCAGGTTCTAAAAAAATCACTTTACAGTCCGAACTAGTTCAGACTATCATCCAAAAGGCAAAAAATATAGGGGAAGAGTACGAGATGATCTTCAAAAATGCACAAAAAGAATTTGAAGATGAAATCAATGCAATAGCGAAAGAAATATTGGATGGTGCAGGAATGATTAGAAATTATTTGACTTATTGGGAAGTGCAAGACATGATTTCACCTTATGGAAAAAATAATTTATGGGACAGTGGACAAGCCTCATTAAATACGGATCAAGTGAAGCAATACAAAGAGAAGTTGGGAGAGTTTAGTAACAAAATGTCAGTAGTAGCAAATAATCTCTCAGAATACGACAGACATGCAGGGAATAATTTATTTAAAATCAAGTGAAAGGAGTTTACCGATGGAAGATAGAGAATTACAAGAATTTCTAGAGAGACTTGGACAAGAACAAAAAGAACGGGAACGAGTAGCTATAAAAGCACTTATTCTTGCAAAAGAAAGTCGAATCAGCCAGACAAAGTTAACCTCGATCGAATCCTTAAAAGAAATATCAGAAGGAATGTATCAACAAACAAATAGTGTTTTACCGACTAATTTGAAAGGCGCGTTAGAAGGGGAAAGTGCGGTTGCAGCAGAACAGTATGTGAAGCAAATGAAACAGCCAACATTGATCACACCTGTGAAAAGGGGATAAAAAATGGAGACAGTTGAGAAACAACGGAAACTACAACATTTAGAAGAACAGTTCTACCAAAATAAACGTCAGATACACCGTCAGCAAGAAGAAATAGATAATCAGCTAGTAAATTTTAGGAAAGAAACTGATCAATTGGTACAAAAAATCATGTATTTAACGAAGAATCATCATTGGGATAGTCGACAGTTCTATCATCAAATGGAGACGATAGATCATCATCTCATACGTACAGCTCAAAATTATGCGCAACAATTAGATGAAAAAGAGCAGGAGTTAACAAGGTCATATCTAAAAGAAAGAGAAAGAATCCAAGAAATAAATATCTAGAAAAAAACTTCCATGTTTTTTCACAAATCGCACTTCCTTATAGAAAGACGACTTTCTGGTACAATACGTGTAAGCACTTAAGTTCTAGGAGGAAAAAGATGAGCGAAGACGATGTGAAAGGACTAACCAATACAGGGTTACCATATGATGATATGGACTCAAAAGTTGTACAAGCAAGAAATCATGCGTTGAGACAATGTAGAAGATATAATTTTCTCGTGAATTCTGAGAATCATTACAAGTATATGATTTTGCGGGATCTGTTTGCTTCAATGGGTGAAAATGTCTATATTGAGTCGAATTTCCAATGTGAGTTTGGGTTCAATATTTCTATAGGAAACAATGTTTATCTCAACCATGACATGATCATTCTGGATTGCCATGAAGTGACGATTGGGAATGATGTTTATGTAGGGCCTAGAGTTGGTTTGTATGCAGCCAATCATGCAGAAGATCCGTTCGAACGCGCTGATCATGTCGTTTATGCGAAACCGATTCATATTGGAGATCGAGTTTGGTTGGGTGCGGGAGTGCATGTGTTGCAAGGTGTGTCGATCGGTGCAAATAGTATTATTGGCGCGGGAAGTGTCGTGACAAAAGACATACCAGAAAACGTGGTCGCTGCGGGGAATCCTTGTAAAGTTATTCGACCAATCAAGTACAAAGACCGAGAGAAGATGATCAAAGACGAAGATAAAGCTTTATTGGTGGAATGATATCATAAGGCGTTTACGTTTTTCTATTCCAGTCAAACAGTATAGAAAGTTTTTGGATAAAAATAATACCCGAACGATAGCGAAGAGATTTCTGCTAGAATGCAGAGAAACTGTTCGATCGTTCGGGTATTTTATTTAACTGCCTGTGAGAAGCGTCATCTTGTAACTCATTGAATAAACGGTATTTAATAAGCAGTGTTTCTTGTTACTTAGCGTTAATCGTTTTTTTTTAGCACTTCATCAACGAGTTCTTGATTTTGCCACTGCTTGATTAGGTAGTTTCAAGACGACAAGTGAAACGACAAGGACGGATAGCAAACGATCTAAATAATCTGTAGCGGCTTGAACGATGGTGACACTGGCTGCTTGGTTTAGCCCCAATCCGTAAAGAAGTTGAACGATGGTGCTTGAACCAGATGAAGTGATACCACCAAATAATTGGATCGTGATAAGTGAAGCTAGAATGGTTCCAGGCGCTGAAATCACGAATGTCCATACGAATAATGAAAGTCGGCTTTTCAGTCCATGCTCATGTAACTTCTTAGGTAAAATCAAACCTGCGAGCAATCCTGTGATGATTTGGATCGGTGAGTAATACAAAGAGAACATGTCCATTGTCACGCCACTAAGTAAACTACTACTCAATCCTGTCAAAACGCCAGGAATTGGTCCAAGTAAGGCACCGGCAAAAATCGTGCCGATTGAATCAAGATAAATGGGTAATCGGAGCCATAAAGCGATCGTTCCGCCGAGAAAGTTGATTCCGATACTTAATGCCATGATTGTGATCATTCTTGTTGTGATTTTCTTTTGTGTCATCTTCATTTCATCCCATCTTTAATCTTTCCAGATCTTTTTTTATCAATTCTTCTTGTGCATTTAAAAGAACGGCTAAAAACTTCCGGAAAAAAAGAGAGGTGTCAACATCTGTCATGATCAGACTATTTGGTTTTTTCTGCCAAAAATCGTGACGATCAACTAAGGTTTGACCACGACTGATGCCTTGTGTTTCCACAGCGGTATAACTAGTAAAACCTTGGCATAGTTGTTCATCAATGAAATAAGCAACTGCTAAAGGGTCATTGATAACACAGCCGAGGATGCGTTCTTGCTGCCAATGAAAGTCGTAATAAAAACGTGTGATTGCTTTTAAATAGTTTCCTTCTTGTGGCGCAAGTTGGCAACAGTATTCTAGGATCGTCGGCGTAAAGACGATTTCTCGTGTGACATCTAAGCCAACCATTTCGATGATTTGCCCTAGATGTTCAAAGACATAGGAAGCTGCATCAGGGTCACACCAGTAATTGTATTCTGCTACAGGTGAACAATTGCCGTGGCTTTTGTATGTCCCGCCCATCGAAACAAACCGATCCATCTGGTTTCCTATTCGTGGGTTCTTCTGTAAAGCAGAGGCGACATTTGTGAGTGGCCCTAACGCAATCAACGAAGTATCTTGTTTCTCAGCAAAATAATCCGCTAAAAAATCAACGGCATGGATCGTTTCAGCTTGTTTATCTGATACTAACGGGAAATTTGTTTCCCCAAGACCATCCATGCCGTGTGTATCTTGTGCGCTGATAAATGGTGTGTTTAGAGGGGTTGCTGAACCTTGGTAGACAGGGATGTCTAGTCGGTCGCAGCGTTCTAAACAACGGATCACATTTTCTGTTCCCAAATGAACGGGAACATTTCCACAAACGGTGGTGATTGCGACAACTTCGATTTCTGGTGATTTTAATGCAAATAAGAGCGCTAATGTATCATCGATACCAGGATCGCAATCAATAATAACCTTTCGCATTATTTCCAATCTCCTTTCTATAGAGACACTTAGTTTTTTATCCTGGGAAGTTTCCGAACCAGTCCAAGGGGTCCACCCTTGATTCCAATGCACGGCATTAGTATACTTATTTTTAAGACAAATGTAAATGTTATGCAAATAATTAATCTTTTTTTCAGAAGATCTGTATGTGAGAAGAATGAAGAGAATCTTCTCCAAATGGATCGACATATAAAAAAACAGAACATATCAATAGTTCGTTGTCTGCCTCTTTTATAGAAAATGGTACAATGGAAATGAACCGTGAATTGGATATGGTACAAACCTTAGAGTGCCATGTATTAGATAAACTTGAACTAAGCGAAAAAAATGAAGTAAGCAATTTGAGAATAAGGGGAAGGCTATAAAATTCAAATGCCAGGATTCCTGCGATTGCTTCTTTTTTATAGACTTGTTTTTTTGTTTGGCTTATCAAGTAGAAAGTGTGGGATGCAAGTGGTTGTTTTTTATATTTTACTAATTATGTTATTAATGATCGTTAGTTATCATTTTGTTGCTTATCTATATGCTAAAAAATTGATCAAAATAGGATTGCAACGAGGCTATCCTTGGTATGAAGAAACAGGGCATCAATTGATGGACCCAGCTTCTTTGACGACGGTCGATGAACAACGGCAAAAGTTAGAAGACTTAGCGGAAGACTTTTGGCAAAAGGGCGAAAGTGTGACGACTAAAAGCCATGAAGGATTGAAACTAAAAGGCAGAATGTTCTTTTCTTATGCAAACAAAGGAAAATGGGTGATCTGTGTTCACGATTATCGTAGTACAGGCAAAAAAGACATGTCTTACATTGGAAAGAAATACGCAGAGAAAGGTTTCAATGTTTTGATTCCAGATTTACGTGCGCATGGGGAAAGTGAAGGAGAAATCATTGGGATGGGCTGGTTGGATCGCTTGGATTTGATTCTCTGGATCAATGAAATCTTAAAAAAAGAACCAGAAGCTACAATTCTACTCCATGGAGGCTCCATGGGTGCTTCAACAATCATGATGGCTAGCGGAGAAAAGCTGCCGAGTGCGGTGAAAGGCTTGATCCTTGATAGTGGGTTTGTATCGGTCTATTCAGAATTTCGTTATATGTTAAGTAAGTTAACGGCGTTTCCGAAAAAAATCATCATGAGATATGCCAATCGATATGCTCAAAAGTATGCTGGCTACTCTTTGAAACAAGCTTCTGCTACGAGACAATTAGGAAGCAACCATTTACCAGTGCTGATCATCCATGGTGAACATGATCATTTTGTGCCAATGGAAGCAGCGTACACGATCCAAAATGCGACGGCAGGAGATAAAGCCTTATTGCTAGTGCCGGGAGCAGAGCATTTAGAAGCGGTCAGCAAAGATCCAGATACTTACTGGACAGTGATTTTCTCATTCATTGAACAAAGAGTGCAATTATAAGTACAAATGATTGTCTGAAAAAAATAGGACTGGTAAAATCAGAGAGTGTAAAAATAGTGTTCGTTATTTAAGAATAAGGAGCGTGAAAAAATGGAAATCAAAGAAGAAAAGAATCGTTTAGTACTGTTCGATGATGAACAAACAGAAATTGGTGAAATGACGTGGTCTGATGCCGGTCCGGATATTATGATCATTGACCACACATTTGTTGATCCAGCTTTTAGAGGACAGAAATTAGCAGAAAAACTGGTTGCGACCGGAGTGGACGTAGCTAGACGTACGGGTAAAAAAGTGATCCCACTATGTCCGTATGCGAAAGCAGAGTTTGAAAGAAAAGCTGAATATCAGGATGTTTGGCGTAAATAAATACCAAAGAATGCGGAAAACTGAAGACTATCGCAGTTCCTTAGAGAATCAACTAGCGAGCCCTCCAATCGTGTTCTTTAAAACATCGACCATCTGATGAAACACTGTTGTCACAAGGCGTGTTATGTGATAAAGTTAGAAGGACGATATTTTGAGAAAGGAGGCTGTTTGATGTATAATATTATTTTAGGGATCGTTATCGTTATATCAATTATGATGGTCATCGCGATCATGATGCAACCAAGCAAACAAAATAGTGCAGCAAGTGCATTTACAGGTGGAGCAGATCAATTATTCGGAAAGCAAAAAGCACGTGGATTTGAAGCAGTAATGCAACGCTCGACAGCTGTTATGGGCGCTGTATGGATGATTTTGTTATTCGTACTTGCATTTTTATCTTCTAAGTAAATCGTTTAAAACCAAAGAGCAGAAGTGGTTCTTTGCTTAGAGCAGATTTAGAGGATAGATTGAAGGTTCATCGATTTTTCAAATAAATAGAGGGTCTGGGAAACGAAATTATCCCAGACCTTTTTTGTTGAATAGAAAAGGGACCGTTATATAAGAAGGTATTTGTTAACTATGGTAAAATAAGGCTAATGAGGTGAATTAAATGAAAAGTCTACCACAACCTATTTATGAAAAACATGGGAAGCGCGCAGTTCTCTTATTACATGCGTATTCGGGTAGTCCGAATGATGTACGAATGTTAGCTCGTTTTTTAGAAAAATCAAACTATACGATTTATGCGCCCACTTTTACTGGGCATGGGACGCTTGCACCAAACGAGATTTTAGATCAAGATGCTGAAACTTGGTGGCAAGATACGAAACAAGCACTTCAATTTCTGCATGAGGAAGGATTTTCTGACATCGCCGTTTTAGGATTATCGATGGGAGGCATTTTTGCAGTTCGAGCATTATCAGAGATTTCTCTGGTAGGCGGCGGCTTTTTCTGTTCGCCGATTTCTCCAGTAGAAAACCATGTGCCAGAAAACTTTGAGAACTATGTACGTCATGTCTTGAAAATTGCTGGGGAGTCGGAAGCATCGATCGAACAAAAAGTCGTCGCTTTCCGCCCACGTGTAGAGCAACAGTTAAGAGACATTCAAGAACAAGCAGCAATTACAGAAAGTAAGTTGTCAGATATCCAAACGCCTGTCTTCATGGCTCAAGCGGGTCAAGATGAAATGATTGATCCTTATGGTGTCTATGATACAGCCAAAAAACTTGCACATACGGGTATTTCCCTACATTGGTATCCTGAAAGCAAACATGTGATCACAGTAGGAGTAGCAAGAAAAGCCTTTGAAAAAGATGTGTTGGATTTTCTAGAGAACTTACCTTGGAATGAGGAGTAAAAATGACAAAAGAAACATTAAAAGAAAAAATCCTCTTCTTTATTGAAAGTAGTCGAAAGAAAAGTTTTTCGATGGAAGAGATTGCCGAAGGGCTAGGCTTTCAAAAAAGTGAAGATTTTAAATTATTAGTACAAACCATCGCACAGATGGAACGAGAACAAAGTATCGTCTTTACGAAAAAAGGTAAAGTCAAACTGCCGCTTCAGCCGATTTTGATCGAAGGGATCTTTCGCGCAAACGAGCGAGGATTCGGTTTTGTGACGATCGACCCTGAAGAAGATGATGTATATATCCCTAAGGAAGCAACAGGATATGCGATGGATGGAGACACTGTTGCGATCGATATCGTCAAAACGGCGGATGCTTTTACAGATCGTGGAGCGGAAGGGAAAGTTGTTGAAATTCGTCAACGAGCAACTACGCAAATCGCGGGAGAGTTCATTGCTTATACGGATGACGAAATGGCAGAAACAGATCTTTATGGGGTAGTCATCCCTAAAGATAAAAAAATGAATCAATTCAAAGTGTATGCCGCAGCAGAAGGTGTCCGCCCAGTAGATGGAAGCATCGTGTTGATCGAATTGACACATTATCCAGAAAAAAGCTATGCGACAAGTTTAGAAGGCATCATCAAACAAGTCATCGGACATAAAAATGATCCTGGAATGGATATTTTATCGATCGTCGTGGCTAACGGAATCCCGACTAAATTTCCTGATGACGTATTGAGTGAAGCCGATGCCGTACCAGATAGTATCAGTGAAGAAGATTTGATTGGCCGCAGAGATTTACGTGACCAATTGATCGTGACGATCGATGGGGAAGATGCCAAAGATTTAGATGATGCGGTCACTGTTAGAAAATTAGCGAATGGGAATTATTTTTTAGGCGTTCACATTGCAGATGTTTCGTATTATGTAACGGAAGGCAGTCAATTAGACCGTGAAGCGTATGAACGTGGAACGAGTGTCTATTTAACAGATCGCGTGATCCCAATGATTCCACAGCGGTTATCAAACGGTATTTGTTCGTTGAATCCTAAGGTACCTCGGTTAGCGATGAGTTGCGAAATGGAGATCGATCCTACTGGGAACATTATTTCTCATGAAATTTTCCCAAGTGTGATCCAAACGACTGAGCGGATGACGTATACCGCAGTGAATCAAATCTTAGAGGAACAAGATGAAGAAACGATGACCCGGTATGAGTCTTTGGTCCCTATGTTCCAAGCGATGGGTGAGTTGCATGAGATTTTAGAAACGATGCGTATCCGACGTGGCGCAATCTCATTCGAGGATCGTGAAGCTAAGATTTTAGTTGATCCAGAAGGTCACCCTCAAGATATCCAATTGCGGAGTCGTGGCGTAGGTGAACGGTTGATCGAATCCTTTATGTTGGCGGCCAATGAAACGGTGGCAGAACATTATTCTCGTGGGAAGTTCCCTTTTATTTACCGTATCCATGAGCAACCAAAAGAAGAGAAAATGCAACGTTTCTTTGATTTTGCCTCTGCTTTAGGGATTTTGGTCAAAGGAACAAAGGGAACGATCACACCTAAGGACTTACAAAAAGTGATCGAAGACGTCGAGGAAAAACCTGAATCAGCTGTGATCAATACCATGTTGTTGAGAAGTATGCAACAAGCACGCTATTCTGAGGACAATTTTGGACATTACGGGTTAGCAGCAGAATATTATACGCATTTCACGTCACCGATCCGTCGTTATCCAGATTTGATCGTCCACCGTTTGATTCGTTCCTATGGTCAAGATCCAAGTGAAAGCAATCAAGAGTATTGGGAACAAACACTGCCTGACATTGCGGATCATAGTTCGAAAATGGAACGTCGTGCAGTTGAAACAGAACGTGAAGTCGATTCAATGAAGAAAGCTGAATTCATGATGGATAAGGTTGGCGAAGAATTTGATGGTATCATCAGTTCTGTGGTGAAATTTGGGCTGTTTATCGAGCTGCCTAATACCGTGGAAGGATTGATCCACATCAATGAATTGCGTCAAGATTATTTCCACTATATTGAAAACCATCTAGCCTTAGTTGGTGAGCGGACAGGATTGACATTCAAGATCGGTCAAAAAGTACGTGTCAAAGTAGTCAAAGCAGATCCTACCGAGCGTGCAGTTGATTTTGAATTAGTCGCTGCGGAGGAATTGGCGCCGCTGGAAGCACCGAAGGCAAGAAGAAAAGAACAAGGCAGACCTTCAAGAAAAACAAGTGACCGGCAAATGGATAAGAAAAAACGTCCAAAAAAGGCCGATAGTAAATATGGTCCAAAAAAAGAAAAGGGTAAAAAAGGGAAAAAACCTTTTTACAAAGGCATCAACAAGAAAAAGAAGAAAAAATAATCAAAAAATGAATTGGGGGAATGTAGAATGCCAAAAGGCGAGGGAAAATTGATTGCACAAAATAAAAAAGCTCGCCATGATTATTCGATCATCGACACAATGGAAGCAGGAATGGTTTTACAAGGTACAGAGATCAAATCTATTCGTAATAGTCGTATCAATCTAAAAGATGGATTTGTTCGTGTTAGAAATGGCGAAGCTTTTTTGCATAATGTCCATGTCAGCCCTTATGAACAAGGGAATATCTTTAATCATGATCCACTGAGAACTAGAAAGTTGTTACTGCATAAAAAGCAAATCGCACGTTTATCAAGTGAAACTAAGAACACTGGTATAACGATCGTTCCTTTAAAAGTTTATATTCGAGATGGCTATGCGAAAGTCTTGATCGGTTTAGCTAAAGGGAAAAAATCGTATGATAAGCGAGAAGATTTGAAGCGAAAAGATGTCGATCGTCAAATTGATCGAACATTAAAAAATTTCTCTAGATAATTTCATTATCCTTTTTCGCATATTCGGTGCTTTTAGATTTACTTAGTGATAAAATTTGTTAGCATTTAATCTGATGAAACATGATTATCAAAGGTTTTTCCTCGGTTTCATGGCATTGTATCATCCGTGTTTTTTATGATTTTTTGACTGAAATAAAAAAATGTCTAGTTTTCATGAAAATGCTTTGAAATTTCTGTTTCATGGTGGTATGATACCGTTTGGTTAGAAACCGATAAAGAAAAACCAGATACACACATGAAATTGATTTTATGTGAAATTTGGGGAAAAGAGGTGAAATGGATTGGATGAACGCTCGCTAACGTTCCATATTGGACCCGTTTGGTTTGATGGGACTGTTTGTTTGATGGTGTTGTTAACTTGTTTGATCGTTTTCTTTTTAGTTTACTTCTTTACTAGAAATCTAAAAATGAAGCCAACTGGAAAGCAAAATGCACTTGAATGGGTCATTGATTTTACACGAGGAATCGTTACAGATAATGTGCCTAGAAAAGAATTGAATAATTTTCACTTATTGGCATTTACATTATTCCTCTTTGTTTTTGTGGCAAACAATATCGGTTTAGTTACAAAAATCGTCTTACCTGGTAGCGAAACGACACTTTGGAAAAGTCCGACAGCAGACCCGTTTGTAACTTTAACATTGGCATTTATTATGATCACACTTACTCATCTATTCGGGGTGAAGAAGCTCGGTTTCAAAGGTTATTTTGTCAACTCATTCCTAAAACCCTATAGTTTTATGTTTCCAATGAAGGTGATCGAAGAGTTCACAAACTTGTTAACACTTGCTTTACGTCTTTATGGGAATATTTATGCGGGAGAAGTATTGCTAACTTTGATCGCAAAAATGATGACAAGCTTAGGCTGGTTCTCATTGCCATTAGCAATTCCGTTAGAGATGGTCTGGATCGCGTTCTCATTATTTATCGGAAGCATCCAAGCATTTGTCTTTGTCACTTTATCAATGGTATATATGAGTCACAAAATCGAAGTAGAAGAGTAAAAAATATTTAATGACTATTTAAACTATTTTAGGAGGAAGTAAATTATGAATTATATCGCAGCAGCAATCGCAATCTTAGGAGCAGCTATCGGAGCTGGTTACGGTAATGGTCAAGTAATTTCTAAAACAATCGAATCAATGGCACGTCAACCTGAAATGTCAGGTCAATTACGTACAACAATGTTCATCGGGGTAGCCTTAGTCGAAGCCGTTCCTATTCTAGGTGTTGTTATCGCCTTGATCCTAGTTTTTGGTGTGTAATAAAAATGCTGAGGTTGCGTGATCGACAAAAAACGATCGAATCTTTATCAGTAGTTACGCAACCTAAGAAAACTGGATTCTCAGAGAAAGGAAGGCTAACCTATGCTGAATCAATTGGCAATTGCAGAAGTTGGCAATCCGATGTTAGGTAATATCATCGTTGTCAGCGGCTCATTTTTGATATTAATGGTCCTATTAAAACACTTTGCGTGGGGACCGATCAGCGATATTTTGAAAAAACGTGAAGATAAGATCGCCAATGATTTAGATTCTGCAGAACAATCTCGCATCAAATCAGCAAAATTAGAACAAGAACGTGAACAACAATTGTTGGCTTCTCGCTCTGATGCTGCGGATATCATCAAAAATGCGAAAGAAAGTGGAGAATTAAGCCGCCAAAATATTTTGAAGGAAACACAAGAAGAAGTTGCACGTCTGAAAAATAAAGCGCAAGCGGATATCACGATGGAACGTGATACTGCCTTGAACTCAGTCAAAGACGATGTAGCCGATCTTTCTCTTCAAATCGCGGAAAAAATCTTGAATAAAGAATTATCTCCAGAAATGCATGAATCTTTAATCAATCAATATATCGAAGGTCTAGGTTCGTCAAATGAAACTAGATAAATATACAGTAGGTAGACGTTACGGAAAAGCATTATTTGAACTGGCGATCGATTCAAATAATACGGAAGAAGTGTATCAAGAACTTCTTAGTCTACGTAAAATCTATTCCGATGTCCCTGAGTTAGGGAGTATCCTTAGTGATGTTCGTTTAGAACCTCATGAAAAGCGATTGGTCATGGATAAATTAGTCAGTGGCTATCAAGGAATGGTTAAAAACTTTTTAGAAGTCGTGTTCATGTACAATCGTATGAACGATCTACCTTTGATGATCGACGAGTATGAACATCGTTACAATGAAAACAATGGCTTGTTACTAGGAAGTGTGACTACCGCAGTCCCACTTTCAGAGGAACAATTGAGCAGACTTGAAGCAAATGTCGCTAAAACAATGAACTACCAAACGGTTGAGTTGAAGCAACTAGTCGACTCTACGATCATTGGTGGGGCAATTGTAGAAGCAGATCATCAAGTGATCGACGGAAGCATTCGGACGCAGTTGGAAAAATTGCGTAATCAATTAAATAGATAGTACAAAGAGGTAGGTGAATCGAATGGCTATCAAAGCAGAAGAAATTAGTGCCTTGATTAAAGAACAAATCGAACATTATGAAAACGTGCTTTCAGTCGAAGAAATCGGTACAGTCACTTATGTTGGTGACGGGATCGCACGTGCACATGGACTTGAAAATGCCATGAGTGGTGAACTACTTGAATTTTCAAACGGTTCATATGGTATGGCACAAAACTTAGAATCAAATGATGTCGGAATCATTATCTTAGGAGATTTTGAATCCATTCGTGAAGGGGACAAAGTAAAACGTACAGGAAAGATCATGGAAGTACCAGTTGGTGACGCTATGATCGGCCGTGTCGTCAATCCTTTAGGACAGCCCATCGATGGTCTAGGAGAAATCGTGACTGACAAAACTCGTCCAGTCGAAGCGATGGCTCCTGGTGTTATGCAACGTAAATCAGTTAATGAACCGATGCAAACAGGTTTGAAAGCTATCGATGCATTAGTACCGATCGGACGTGGACAACGTGAATTAGTTATCGGTGACCGTAAAACAGG
This sequence comes from Enterococcus sp. DIV1094, assembly GCF_017316305.2. Classification (NCBI taxonomy): domain Bacteria; kingdom Bacillati; phylum Bacillota; class Bacilli; order Lactobacillales; family Enterococcaceae; genus Enterococcus; species Candidatus Enterococcus mangumiae. Next base: position 115,896 of record NZ_CP147250.1, on the reverse strand, counting down.
GAAAACATCGATTGCAATCGATACGATCATCAACCAAAAAGGTCAAGACATGATCTGTATCTATGTAGCGATTGGACAAAAAGATTCAACGGTACGTACTCAAGTAGAAACACTGAAAAAATATGGCGCAATGGATTATACGATCGTAGTCAATGCGGGGGCTTCACAACCTGCACCATTGCTATACATCGCACCTTACGCTGGTACAGCTATGGGTGAAGAATTCATGTATAACGGCAAACATGTATTGATCATTTTTGATGATCTATCAAAACAAGCGGTTGCCTATCGTGAGCTTTCTTTATTACTTCGCCGCCCACCAGGTCGCGAAGCCTATCCAGGGGATGTTTTCTACTTGCATTCTCGTTTGTTAGAACGTGCAGCGAAATTAAGTGATGAACTAGGCGGAGGATCAATGACTGCCTTGCCATTTGTTGAAACACAAGCCGGCGATATCTCTGCTTATATCCCAACAAATGTGATCTCGATCACCGATGGACAAATCTTCTTAGAAAGTGACTTATTCTATGCAGGAACACGACCAGCCGTTGATGCAGGTTTATCTGTTTCCCGTGTTGGTGGTTCAGCGCAAATCAAAGCAATGAAAAAAGTTGCCGGAACATTGCGTCTAGACTTAGCAAGTTACCGTGAATTAGAAGCATTTACTCAATTTGGTTCTGATCTAGATGCAGCGACACAAGCGAAATTGAATCGTGGCCGTCGTACTGTGGAAATCTTGAAGCAAAAATTACATGCACCTCTTGCAGTAGAAAAACAAGTAGTCATCTTATATGCGTTGACACACGGTTACTTAGACAGTATCCCTGTTGATAGCATTTTAGACTTTGAACATGAATTATTTGAATATCTAGAAACAAACCATGCTGATCTCTTTGAAACGATCCGTACAACGAAAGATCTTCCAGAAGAAGAAGCGTTGAATCAAGCGATCCAAGAATACAAAGATATTTTTATGGCAACAAAAGGTAACAATTCTTCAACAGAAGACAAATTGAAATCCATTCAAAATGCATAGTGAGGTGAGATGAATGGGCGCTTCATTAAATGAAATCAAGACACGAATCGCGTCAACGAAAAAGACGAGCCAAATCACTCGTGCCATGCAAATGGTCTCAGCCTCTAAATTGACAAAATCTGAAGCTTCTTCACAGAAGTTCCAGATTTATGCCAACAAGGTCAGAGAAATCGTTACGCATCTAACAGCGACACAATTAACTGACATTGCTTCTTCTAATCCAAGAGGAGATGTCAATTATAATAGTATGCTGATCAGTCGACCAGTTAAAAAAACCGGATATATCGTGATCACAGCTGATGGTGGATTAGTTGGTGGCTACAATAGTTCTATTTTGAAACAGACCATGTCTATTTTGGAAGAAGACCATCAATCACCAGACGAATATGTCATGATCGCTATTGGCGGTACCGGAGCGGATTTCTTTAAAGCTCGTGACATCAACTTAGCGTATGAACTGCGCAATTTGTCTGATCAACCTAGCTTTGATGAGGTTCGTAAAATCGTGAACATGGCAACAACCATGTATCAAAATGAAGTATTCGACGAATTGTATGTATGTTATAACCATCACATCAATTCATTGACTAGTCAATTTCGTGTAGAAAAAATGTTGCCAATTTCAGACTTAGATCCGGGCGAAGCGAAAAGCTTTGAGCAAGAATATATTTTTGAACCTTCGAAAGAAGAAATCTTGGCTCAACTATTGCCGCAGTATGCCGAAAGTTTGATTTATGGCGCGATCGTCGATGCGAAAACCGCAGAACATGCTGCTGGTATGACCGCTATGAAAACCGCAACAGATAATGCTGCGAATATCATCGATGATTTGACGGTTTCATACAACCGTGCAAGACAAGGGGCGATCACCCAAGAAATTACCGAAATTGTTGCCGGAGCATCGGCACTAGAATAGCAAGGAGATTGGAGGAAAAAAGATGAGTTCAGGCAAGATTGTTCAAGTAATCGGTCCCGTTGTCGACGTGGAATTTTCTTTAGACCAATCCTTACCAGATATCAACAACGCATTAGTTGTTTATAAAAATGATGAGAAAAAATCAAAAGTTGTTCTTGAAGCAGCGTTAGAATTAGGTGACGGAGTGATCCGTACGATTGCAATGGAATCTACTGATGGATTGCAACGTGGGATGGAAGTCATTGACACAAGTAAAGCAATCTCTGTACCAGTTGGAACAGAAACGTTAGGTCGTGTGTTCAACGTATTGGGCGAAACGATCGATTTAGAAACACCATTTCCAGAAGATGCGCAAAGAAGTGAGATTCATAAAAAAGCACCAAATTTTGATGAATTAAGTACAAGTACAGAGATTCTTGAAACAGGGATCAAAGTTATTGACTTATTAGCCCCTTATTTAAAAGGTGGGAAAGTTGGATTGTTTGGTGGTGCCGGTGTTGGTAAGACTGTTCTGATCCAAGAATTGATCCACAACATCGCCCAAGAGCATGGTGGGATCTCAGTATTTACCGGTGTAGGTGAACGTACTCGTGAAGGGAATGACCTATACTATGAGATGAAAGATTCTGGCGTTATCGAAAAAACAGCGATGGTGTTCGGACAAATGAACGAGCCACCTGGTGCACGTATGCGTGTCGCACTAACTGGTTTGACGATCGCGGAATATTTCCGAGATGTCGAAGGACAAGATGTGCTCTTATTTATTGATAATATTTTCCGTTTCACACAAGCAGGTTCAGAAGTATCTGCCTTGTTAGGACGTATGCCATCAGCGGTTGGTTACCAACCAACGTTAGCTACTGAAATGGGACAACTTCAAGAACGGATCACTTCAACGAAAAAAGGTTCCATCACGTCGATCCAAGCAATCTATGTACCAGCGGATGACTATACTGACCCAGCGCCAGCAACGACATTTGCCCATTTAGATGCAACGACAAACTTGGAACGTAAATTGACAGAACAAGGGATCTACCCAGCGGTTGACCCACTTGCTTCTTCATCAAGTGCGTTGTCACCTGAAATCGTTGGAGAAGAACACTACAAAGTAGCAACTGAAGTCCAACACGTACTGCAACGTTACCGTGAATTGCAAGATATCATCGCTATCTTAGGGATGGATGAATTATCGGATCAAGAAAAAGTGTTGGTTTCACGTGCGCGTAGAATCCAATTCTTTTTATCACAAAACTTCAATGTAGCTGAACAATTCACAGGTCTTCCAGGTTCTTATGTACCGGTCGAAGAAACGGTTAAAGGTTTCCGTGAGATCCTTGAAGGTAAATACGACGATCTTCCTGAAGAAGCGTTCCGTAGTGTGGGCCGAATCGAAGACGTTGTCGAAAAAGCGAAAAAACTAGGCTACTAGAAAGGGGTGCCCCATGGATCAATATTTAACTGTTAATGTGGTTACTCCCGATGGTTTAGTTTATGATCACCATGCGGCAATCGTTGTTGCACGAACTACTGCCGGCGAACTAGGTATTTTACCGCAACATGCGCCCATCATCGTGCCATTAACGATCGATGAAGTGCGTGTCAAACGGACAGATTCAGATACACACGTTGACTGGATCGCTGTCAATGGCGGCATCATGGAAGTGCGTGATAACTTAGTTTCAATCGTCGCAGATAGTGCGGAACGTGAACGAGATATCGATGTATCTCGAGCAGAGCGTGCAAAACAACGTGCTGAACGTCAAATCGAAGAAGCCAAACAAAAAGAAGATAAGAACGAATTGAAACGGGCAACTGTTGCTTTACACCGAGCAGTGAACCGAATCAATGTATCGAAGCATAAGTAATTACTGATCAACTAAGTAGTAATTGAATGGAGTGAACAACTCCAAAAGAAGAGAACGAGATACCTTTGGATGCATCAGCTTCCATGAGTGTCTCGTTCTCTTCTTTTTTTTACACAGTGCTGATTGCTTGCAGTACACCATATTAAAAAACTCTAAGTTAATTTCGTTGCTATAACTCATCATCGCTAGTCCTTAATAATAAATGAATTGAAATTTATTATATATATGATGTAAATGAATGTTTTTTTCATTCATTTTTCAGAGTTTGTCAAGAAAATTACAGATATTTATCATTTTTGCAACCAATAATTTCTACTTTTATAAAATTTATGGTATCATCAGTGTGTTAGTTATCAAAAAACATTTGTTAGAAAGGGCGTAATGATGCAAGTATATGGTATTGATGCAATCATTCGGATCGTTAGTCACTTGGCATTTATTTACTTAGCCTTTTGGTCTTTGCGTTCTTTACGCGTTGACGCTTTTTTTCGGTCAATGCATACGACACAAATTAGAATGGCAATTGTCCTTTTTTCAATTTTTTTAGGGTATACAGCGAGCAGTTTTTTCTTAGAGATCATTGCGCTATGTCGAAATCTTTTCGTCAGCCTATAATTTTAAAAAAAGGTACTATTTTAAAACAAGAAGTGATATAATAAAAAAGATTTTGAGCGAATGTATACTCAACGGATTTTTTTTGGGGGGAACAACATGGAAGAGATCATCGTAAAAGGTGGCAATCAATTAAAAGGAACAGTAAAGATTGAAGGAGCAAAGAACGCGGTTTTACCGATTTTAGCCGCAAGTTTATTGGCTGAAGAAGGAACAACCGTTTTAGATAATGTGCCAATTCTTTCTGACGTGTTCACTATGAATCAAGTGATCCGTCATTTGAACGTAGATGTAGCGTTTGATGAAGAAAATAATCGTGTGACACTTGATGCATCGAGAGAATTAGAAATTGAAGCACCTTATGAATACGTAAGCCAAATGCGTGCCTCAATCGTAGTAATGGGACCATTACTAGCTAGAAATGGTCATGCAAAAGTTGCGATGCCTGGTGGATGCGCGATTGGAAAACGTCCGATCGATCTACACTTGAAAGGCTTCCAAGCATTGGGAGCAAAAATCATTCAAAAAAATGGTTATATCGAAGCAATCGCGGAACAACTGATTGGAAATACGATTTACCTTGATTTCCCAAGTGTTGGTGCGACACAAAATATCATGATGGCTGCTGTCAAAGCAAAAGGCACAACGATCATCGAAAACGTTGCACGTGAACCTGAGATCGTCGATTTAGCGAATATCTTAAATAAAATGGGTGCAAACATTTATGGCGCTGGTACAGAAACGATGCGTATTGAAGGCGTGGATCATTTGCATGCAGTCAATCATTCGATCGTCCAAGACCGTATTGAAGCTGGAACCTTTATGGTAGCAGCAGCAATGACTGAAGGCGACTTATTGATCGCTGATGCCATTTCTGAGCATAATCGTCCATTGATCTCTAAATTGATCGAAATGGGCGCAACGATCACAGAAGAAGCTGGTGGCGTTCGTGTCATCGGTCCAAAACACATTTTACCGACAGATGTTAAGACAATGCCTCATCCAGGGTTTCCAACGGATATGCAAGCACAAATGACTGCTATCCAATTGGTTGCAGAAGGAACGAGCGTTGTGACTGAAACAGTCTTTGAGAACCGTTTCCAACATCTAGAAGAAATGCGCCGAATGAATGCACATGTGAAAATCGATGGCAATATTGCGATCATGGATGGCAATCATGAATTACAAGGTGCTGAAGTTTATGCAACAGATCTAAGAGCAGCAGCAGCACTTGTCTTAGCCGGTCTGAAAGCAAATGGCATCACACGCGTTCGTAATCTTAAATATTTAGATCGTGGCTATTATAATTTCCATATTAAATTGCAACAATTAGGTGCAGATGTGGAACGAGTAAACGTAGAAGAAACACCAATCGAAAAAACACCACAAACAATCGCTTAAGGATGTGACGAGAGATGACGAATTCACGCTATATTTTAATAAGTATGGTAAAAATTTTAGCTGTCATATTACTTGTACTCCTGCTGTTCATCATTGGGACAATTATCGGATATGGTTTGATTGGCGGTGGAAGTCCATTTAAGGTCTTTCAACCGAGCTTATGGTTGCATATCTTCGATTTCTTTAGTTAAGTATGTACACTAAGAAGTAGATAAGATAAAATAAAGAGGCTGGCAGCTACTGTCTTGCCTCTTTTTTATGGAGATGAAAATATGAAAAAAGTTTTGATTTATTTAGTCCGAGGGTATCAGCGGTTTATTTCGCCTGCTTTTCCGCCAAGTTGCCGATACTATCCAACTTGTTCTAATTACATGATCCAAGCGATCCAAGTGCATGGCGCGCTTAAAGGAACACTGATGGGTACAGCACGGATCTTTCGTTGCCATCCATTTGTGAAAGGCGGAATCGATTATGTTCCTCGGAACTTTCGCTTGACTCGTAATAAAGAAGATAAAGAAATGCCAGAATACAAAAAATACACGAAAAAAAGGCACTGATTTTTCAAGATAGGAGAATAAGATGTTTGAACAATTGAACAAAAATGATTTGCCATGGGCGTTGCTATTAGAAGCAGATCCTGACAAAGATAAAGTGATGGCGTACGTCACAAATGGCGATGGTTTTATCTGGAAAGAGCAAGATGAAGTGATCGGTGTACTTGTTTATGAAATTAGAGACACAGAATTTGAGATCATGAATGTTTCTGTTGCTGATGCGCATCAAGGGAAAGGCATCGGAGGTAAGCTGCTTGATCATGCCATCGAACGCTTGAGCAAAGAAAGTGGGCAACAAACAAAAATCTTGATCCGTACAGGAAGTATCACCAATCCAGCGTTACATCTTTATCAGAAAAAAGGATTTGAAGAAGTATCAAGGGAAAAGGATTACTTTATCAATAACTATCCAGAACCAATCTATGAAGAAGGGATCCTTCTCAGAGATCAAGTAACCTTAGCCAAAAAACTGTAACTCAAAAAAGAAAGCGTTTCATAATAAGGGAAATCAAGTACTGAGGAGGAAGAAGTAAAAATGGGTATTTTAGCATTCGACTTTGGCGGTTCAGCTGTCAAGTATGGTTATTGGGAACAAGAAACACTTACGCACAAAGATCAATTCACGACACCGGCTACATGGGAAGAAATGAAAGCGCAATTATTATCGGTATTCCAACGATTGTCACAAGAAGTAGCAATCAGCGGGGTTGCTTTTAGCGCACCTGGTGTAGTTAATAGTGAGCGACAAGTGATTGAAGGCATCAGCGCGATCCCTTATATCCATGGCTTCGATATTTATACTGAATTGCAAGAATTATTTGGCCTACCAGTTGCTATGGAAAATGATGCGAATTGCGCGGGTATGGCTGAATTTTATGAAGGTGCTGCTCGTGACTATCAAAATGTTGCTTTCGTTGTGATCGGTACAGGAGTAGGGGGTGCAATGTTCACCAATGGCGAGTTGAATAAAGGTGCCCATCTATATGGCGGTGAATTTGGCTTGATGTTTCTGAATGGTGAGCATACCTTCAGTACGTTAGGGACAGCCGTCCAAATGGCGTGGCGATACTGTGAGCGCAAAGGCTTAGATAAACATACCTTTAGTGGAAAAGAAGTGTTTGAATTAGCTGAAAAAGGTGATCCAATCGCACAGGAAGAAGTTGAATCTTTTTATGATTATTTAACTAAAGGATTATTTAGTATCCAATTTTCATTTGATCCTGAAATAATCGTATTAGGTGGCGGCATCTCAGCGAAAGAAGGGTTATTGTCAGAAATCAATCAACGCATGAAAAAATTGACATCTCATTTTGGGTTAAATGATTTTGATCCGTTGATTTCTTTATGTGAATATCGCAATGATGCGAATTTAATAGGAGCAGCAGCTAATTATTTAGCACAACAAGAATCTATGAAATAAATTATCAGTTAGAAAACACACAGTGAATGTTTTCTGCCGTCAAATGTGATAAACTATTGAGGAGGTGGAGAATGATGTCAAAAAAGAATAAAGATATTGAAGTGCGTACCGAAGAGATCAAAAAAACGATCAAAGGGAACACATATGATGTAACACAGTTATTTATTGGTAAAAAAATGATTGGTGAAATTTTAGCTTATGGGCCCAAAGAATTTGAGATTTTCTTGGGCGAAGAAGATTTCGGTAAAGAAAAAAGTCTTGAAAATGCGATAGAAACAGTGATTCGTCATTGGAATCTACACGAATAAAAAAATATCAAAAAAATTTTCAATAAAGGGTTGCAATCACTTGGAAAATTAGGTATTATAACTAAGTCAGGTTGATACAAACCTTTCGGAGGAGTAGCGAAGTGGCTAAACGCGACGGACTGTAAATCCGTTCCTTAGGGTTCAGTGGTTCGAATCCACTCTCCTCCATTTCATTGGGGTATAGCCAAGCGGTAAGGCAAGGGACTTTGACTCCCTCATGCGTTGGTTCGAATCCAGCTACCCCAGTTTCTAGAGTGATCCGTCGAAGATCACTCTTTTTTTTGTGTAAAACACCTTGTTTCTTGCTGATTTTTCTATTATAGGCTAGAGTAGATATAAGAAGAAAAAAGGAGGCGGCACAAATGAAATGGAAACAAAAAGTAGATGAAACAGCAGAAAAAATTTACGACCTGATCAAATCAGAAAAGTACAATGTAGAGATCCAAGTACCGAAGAAATCAGAAAAGTTTGTCCAAATCAAAGCAAAACGTCCGACGAATCATACGAAGAAATGGTTGTCTAAAAATCGTTAAGAATAACAAAAGCTCTGAAGTTCACATAATCTTGTGTTCTTCAGAGTTTTTGTTATTTTTCAATCTCAATACCTAAGACGGTCAAGTGACCATTACCAACTAATTTGATGACTAAAGCGGCCAATTGTTTTGGTGTCATGTCCGTATCACTTGTGACCCACCAGTGTAAAGTGCCAGTGAAAATGGCAGTCATGTACTCCGTAATAAAGTCAATGGGTACCTCTAATTCGTTTTCGGTGATTCTCAAATGGTCAAAAATGGTGGCGTATTTATCCGACAAAAAAATTTTTAACTTCTTTCTGAAAAACTCGATCGACGTGCCATCTAACGTCGTTATAAATATCGCTTTGTTTTCAGCAATCAATTGATAAATTTGGGTCAATGCTCGATTGACCCGTTTCAACTTCAGTTTATTCCCTTCCATCAATGGCTCCAAGTCTAAGATCGAAGTAAAGGTCTGGATAGCGATGTGGAATAAATGTTCATAAAGATCTTGTTTATCTTTGAAATGGGCATAAAAAGTTGCCCGATTGATCATTGCTTCATCTGCAATCTCTTGGATCGTGATCTGTTCCATGCTTTTTGTTTCTAGTAAACGTAAGAACGCTTCAATAATCATTTTGTTGGTACGCTTCACTCGAAGATCATTTTTCTTCATCATCAAAATCTCCTCACTTTTGGTCGACAAATCGTTCACAATTGTTGTTTATCTCACAAACGGACGGTTATTGCTTATTGTAATCGATAAAAAAGGTTTTAAAATAGATATATGTAGTATAACAGACGGTTTGTTCAATATTCAACAAAGTGTCTTTTTTAAGAAGGTGGCGAGTCGATGAAAATGTACGGAGGTATCGATGTTGGATCTACGACAGTAAAATTAGTGATCCTGGATAAAGACGGAAAAGCTCTTTTTACTAAATATGAACGACATTATGCAGATATTAGAAAAGCAACCATCAATATATTAGAAGAGGCCCAAGCCAAGCTCCAAGATCAGGCGATTGCTTTTGCGATCACAGGTTCTGGTGGTATGGGCTTAGCGGAACAGTTGCAATTGCCATTTATCCAAGAAGTGATTGCTTGTACAAAAACGATTGAAGAAAGAATCCCTGAAACAGAAGTGGCCATCGAATTAGGTGGAGAAGATGCAAAAATCACCTTTTTTGGTTCTTCTTTAGAACAACGGATGAATGGTAGCTGTGCAGGTGGGACAGGGGCATTTATCGATCAGATGGCTGCACTCTTAAAAACAGATGCGAATGGCCTGAATGACTTAGCCAAAAACTATCAACAGCTATATCCGATTGCTTCTCGTTGTGGTGTATTTGCTAAAACAGATGTACAGCCTTTGATCAATGAAGGAGCAGCTAAAGCGGATATCGCCGCAAGTATTTTCCAAGCTGTCGTCAATCAAACGATTGCCGGCTTAGCAGCAGGGAGAAAAATCAAAGGGAAGGTCGCCTTTTTAGGTGGACCACTTTATTTTATGTCTGAATTGCGTCAACGCTTTATTGAAACGCTTGATCTTTCATCAGAAGATGTGATTTTTCCAGAAAATCCTCAACTATTCGTTGCGCTAGGTGCAGCGTATCACGCAAAAGCTTCTGAGGAAGAGATATTGAGTCAATTGATCCAGAAGTTGAAAAGCCAAAACAAAGAGTCGCTTGATAGTTCTCGTTCTTTAGCGCCTCTTTTTCAGACAGAACAAGAGTTAAATGAGTTTCACCTTAGGCATGAAAAAGCAACAGTGAAAGAACGTCCCCTCGCTACTCATCATGGGGTGGCATTTTTAGGCATCGATGCGGGTTCGACCACGACGAAAGTCACCTTGATCAATGAATCAGGAGATCTATTGTTCTCGTTTTATGGAAACAATGAAGGTCAGCCCTTAGAAACAACGATCAGTGTATTGAAAAACATGTACCAACAAATGCCTACAGGCTGCTTTATCGGAAAAGCAGTAGTGACTGGCTATGGCGAAGCATTGATCAAGAGTGCCTTGAAGATCGATATCGGCGAAGTCGAGACGATGGCGCATTACAAAGCAGCGAATTTTTTTCAACCAGGTGTTGATTTTATTTTAGATATCGGCGGACAAGATATGAAGGCGATGACGATCAAGGACGGCGCGTTATCCTCGATCCAGTTGAATGAAGCGTGCTCTTCGGGCTGTGGTTCATTTATTGAAACATTTGCCAAATCATTGGGATACGAGATCCAAGATTTTGCTAAAGCGGCGATCACTGCCAAACATCCAGTAGACTTAGGTTCAAGATGTACGGTCTTCATGAATTCGAAAGTGAAGCAGGTACAAAAAGAAGGGGCTTCGGTTGGAGATATTTCAGCTGGACTCTCTTATTCTGTGATCAAGAATGCGGTGTACAAAGTGATCAAAATCAGAAAACCAGAAGATTTGGGCAGTAAAATCGTTTGCCAAGGCGGAACGTTTTACAATGATGCAGTCTTACGAGCTTTTGAAAAAATCAGTGGGCGTGAGGTCGTTCGCCCGTCGATCTCAGGATTGATGGGCGCATATGGTGCTTCTTTGATTGCATTAGAAGCCTACCAAAAAGGCGAAAAGAGTGAACTACTCTCATTAGAAGAATTGTCGCAATTGACGACAGAAAAAGAATTGACGCACTGTGGGTTATGTGAGAACAATTGCTTATTGACTGTCACTTTATTTTCAGATGGCAGAAAGTTGATTTCTGGGAATCGTTGTGAACGAGGTGCACAGATCAAAATCAAAAAAGCGGATAAGAAAATCAATTTAGTGGCTGAAAAATCCCGACAGTTATTTCGTTACCGGCCATTGCGAAAAACGGAAGCTGTCAATGGCGAGATCGGTCTTCCAAGAGTGTTGAATATGTATGAAAACTTTCCGTTATGGCAGACGTTCTTTCGGTCGTTAGGCTTTCGAGTGGTCTTGTCGCCTCGTTCGAGTAAGGAAATCTATGAACAAGGGATCGGCACGATTCCTAGTGATACCGTCTGCTATCCAGCGAAGCTCGCCCATGGTCATATCCAATCATTGATCGATGCTGGTGTTTCTTGTATCTTTTATCCTGGTGTGATTTTTGAGCAAAATGAGAATCGCCAAGCGGACAATCATTTTAATTGTCCCATCGTCCAAAGCTATCCAGATGTCATTAAAAACAATATCGATGCGATTCGTGAAGGGCGAATCGATTATCGTCATCCATTTCTGAATCTAGCAAACGAAGCATCTGTCGCAAAAACGTTACATCAAACATTTGCTGACTACGGTTTTTCAAAAGAACAAATAGCAGAAGCCTTACATCAAGGATACGAAGCATTAGCAATGTTTAAAAAAGATCTTCAAAAGAAGGGCGAAGAAACATTGAGGATGCTTCACGAAAACAATGAACGGGGTATCGTCCTTGCAGGGCGTCCGTACCATCTCGATCCAGAAATCAATCATGGGATCGCAGAGTTGATCACACAAGAAGGTTTTCATGTCCTGACAGAAGACAGTATTGCCCATCTAGGAGATGTCGGTCAGTTACGTGTAGTCAATCAATGGGTCTATCAATCACGACTGTATGCCGCGGCACGTGTCGTTGCCAAGTCCAACGAGTTAGAACTCGTGCAATTAAACTCCTTCGGTTGTGGCATCGATGCGGTGACAACGGATCAAGTCGAAGAAATAATGGCGCAATATGGCAAGTTGTACACGGTATTGAAAATCGATGAAGGCGCAAATTTAGGCGCAATCAGGATACGCTTGCGTTCATTAAAAGCGGCGGTCAATGAACGAACAAAACAACAGTTCTATCCGACGAAACAATTTGCGGAACCGAATAAAATCACGTTTACCAAAGAAATGAAGAAAAAGCATACGTTATTGTTACCAATGTTAAGCCACATCCATCAATCTGGCTTAGTCGATGTCGCATTGAATGCTTCTGGGTATCAAGTCGTTTGTTTGCCAGAAGAAAGTGGAAATGCCATTGATGTGGGATTGAAATATGTCAACAATGATGCGTGCTATCCAGCGATTATTTCAATTGGACAAATAGTAGAAGCATTAGAAAGCGGAGCATATGATTTAGCACATACGAGTGTGATGATGACACAGACAGGCGGTGGGTGTCGAGCGACCAATTATATTCCACTTCTGCGAAAAGCGCTTGATGAAGCGGGATTTCCGCAAATTCCAGTCGTTTCTGTTTCTTTCGGCAATCAAGGAGTCGAGTCATCTCCAGGCTTTACGTTCACTTTGCCTTTATTGAAACGTTTAGCTGTCGCATTTTTATATGGCGATCTTTTTGAGCGGGTCGTTTACCGCACGAGACCTTATGAGATCGAAAAAGGGGTGGTCGATAAGTTACACCGTGACTGGCTGGAACAAGTAAAAAGCAATGTGAAAAATGGTTCTCTGATACGATTCAACCGTAATATGGAAAAAATCATTCGTGATTTTGATACGATCCCGCTAACCAATCAAACGAAACCAAAAGTAGGAATCGTTGGAGAAATACTCGTCAAATACTCATCGACAGCCAATAATAATATCGTTCGTCTATTAGAAGAAGAAGGAGCTGAAGTCGTTGTACCTGACATCATGGGTTTTATGAATTACTCGTTATACAACCAAGTTTGGAAATATGAACATTTAGGTCATGCGAAAAAAAGTAAATGGGTCGCTCAATTTCTTATTCGATTGATTGAACAAGTGGTCAAACCAATGGATAAAGCGTTAAGACAATCGCAACGTTTCGATGGGATAACGCCGATCAGTCAATTAGCAGAGGAAGCAAGTCAGATTCTATCCATCGGTAATCAGACGGGTGAAGGGTGGTTCTTGACAGGAGAAATGATTGAATTGTTGGAAAACGATGTCGCGAATATCGTTTGTATGCAACCATTTGGCTGTCTACCGAATCATGTGGTAGGAAAAGGGGTATTCAAAGAATTGCGTTATCGTTATCCTAAAGCTAATATCACAGCAATCGATTATGATCCAGGAGCTTCGGTAGTCAATCAACTGAATCGTATTCGTTTGATGATGGCGACTGCAACGAAAGCCTTGAATCAATAGCTTGTAGGATGACTTCCGTGGATGAATCGCCTATTTACTGAGTAATAATCAAGTGCGCGTGTTACTTTAAACCGATACTTTAGTAGAGTTGATAATCAAAGAAACTTAGATAAAGGCTGGTACGTCAGTTTGTTGGAACTTTAGCGAACAGTATCCGTTTACTCTTTTTGGTTGTGAATTAGGTATATACCAGTTATAATAAAAGAAATGAAAGGGCGGGTAGATGTTATGTCGAATCAATTACCGGTATATATACAAATCCATGATCAAATCAAAAGTGAAATCGAGCAAGGCGTTTGGAAGATCGGGGATCGTCTTCCTTCAGAAAGAGAATTAGCCATTAAGTTCAATGTCAGTCGAATGACTTTAAGACAAGCCATCCAAAACTTAGCAGACGAAGGGATTCTTGAAAGAAAAATCGGTTCGGGAACTTACGTTGCACGAGAAAAGGTTCAAGAAAAAATGTCTGGCGCAACAAGTTTTACCGAAATCATGGAGTCACAAAATCGTGTGCCATCCAGTCGAACGATTTCTTATTTTCTGACTTCACCAAGTTCAAGTGAGATGGAAAAATTGCAACTAAATAAAGAGGATACGATCTTACGAATGGAACGTATTCGTTTTGCTGATGATATCCCGATTTGTTTTGAGATTGCCAGTATTCCTCAAAAAATCATCGATGGGTACAGCAAAGCGGAGATTACAGAGTCGCTTTATCGAACCCTTGAAGAAAAAAGAGGGAATAAAATCGGTGCGGCCAAACAAACGATTTCAGCAGTTCTAGCTTCAGAAAAAATTGCTGAATATTTGGATGTCAAACGAGGAGATGCGGTCTTACGATTAAGACAAATCTCTTATTTCGAAGATGGTACACCTTTTGAATACGTACGTACGCAATACGTGGGCGATCGTTTTGAATTTTATTTAGAAAGATGATCGTACGTGAACAAAAAACCAGAGGATAGGAGGCTGCGATGCCATTGCCTACTCTCTGGTTTTTGTTATACAGTGCTTAAATCAATCTTTTGGTTGAACGAGCTGTTCATAATAGGAGACAGCTCCCTCAGTAAAGTTCACTTGACCACTCAATAGCTCAATGATCGACTCTTGAAATGCAGTGATTTCTTTTTCGTTGACCATACAAACAACGATCACTTTATCCGTATAAAGGATCTCTTTGACATTGACCTGCTGGAGCTCTAAAAAATTCTCTATTTTTCCTAACTGTGGATAGGCAAGATGAATCGACAACTCTTGCTGTAATGTCCCTTCAACGATTCCGATTTCCTGCAATGCGTGGGAAACCGAGTGCGCATAAGCTCGGATCAAACCTCCAGCGCCTAGTTTGATTCCGCCAAAATAACGAGTCACGACAGCCGCGACGTTGATCAATTCATTTTTTTTGATGACCTCTAACATCGGTACACCGGCAGTACCGCTCGGTTCTCCGTCGTCACTACTTCGTTGGATCTCATTTTTTTCGCCGATGACGAAGGCGCTGCAATTATGGTTGGCTTTCCAATGTTCTTTTTTTGTTTCTTGGATAAATTGTTTGGCTTCTTCTTCCGTTTCGACACGTTTCAGTGAACAGATAAAACGTGATTTTTTTATTTCGAGTTCACTTTGACCATTTTCTTTGATCGTATAATAACGTTCTAACATCTGTCTCACTACTTTCATTGGTTTGTTCTTCTCTCTTTTCAAGTATAGAGAATTTTTTTCTTCATTTCAATTATGTTAATAGTTGCTTAACGAAAGGAATATGGGATAATGAAGAAAAGAGAGGGGGCGTAAAAATGAAAGAACGAGTCAAAAAATATGATGCAATCACTCATTATTTAAAAACGAATGGTGGTTCTCAGATCACGTTGACTTTCACTCAAATCGATGAATTGCTTTTTCCAAGCAGTGCCTTGCCCCGTTCTGCGCGAGAAAGTACGGATTGGTGGGCAAATGATTACAAACATCCTGAAAAAGGAGCCTATGGTTGGATCAATGCAGGATATGAAGTCGTTGTGATCAATCTAGAAAAAGAATTTATCGTATTTAACCAATTAGTCAAATCCAGCTGGTTGTTTGACGAATAACCATTCTTCGACTGGATGAAGATCCAAGCACTTGCTTTTAGTCCAGTTCCAGGGACTAGCTACATATATCAGTATGATGTGAGAGGTTACTTCTGCTCCCGCCGTTTATTCGTTTTTTAGGTATACAGCAAAAGTAAATTTTACTTTTTTCTCAGACTCCAGTTTCATACTTTTTTTGTATCTCCTTTGCACGTGAGAATCTTTTTTTTTTCGTATTTATTTTACGAAAGGAGAGAATTGAACATGCAAGTGGAGGATTTTCATGGGCGCCGTTTATTGTCGAGAGAAGTCGACGGGAATGAACATTATTTTACGGAATCAAAGTATAAAGTGGTCGATGCAGTCACACTAAAAAGAAAGCAAGTTTACTGCAATCGTTGCAGCCAAAGAACGCCATTACAAGAAGCAAAGATCAACGAATCTTGTTATTACTGTCCCCATTGTCTACTTTTAGGGCGTTGCGATAACTTGCAACAACTCTACTTATTCGAACAACCAAAGGGGCAGGAACGCCGTGTAAAATACTGCTGGGAAGGACAACTGACAGTGTTGCAACAACGGATTTCGAGTGAACTCAGTGAGCAGTCTGGTCAGCATTTGGTATGGGCAGTCACAGGATCAGGTAAAACTGAAATGCTTTACGAGAGTATCCGCAAGACATTAGAAAAAGGCAATAGAGTCGCTATTGCCTCACCAAGGATCGATGTCTGTCAGGAACTATACCTCCGACTAGTGAATGTGTTTCCTGAAGAAACGATTGGTTTGCTTCATGGAAAAGCAAAAGAACCTTATCGATACAGTTCCGTAGTGATCTGCACAACGCATCAGTTGTACCGTTTTTATCAGGCATTTGCCTTATTAGTAGTCGATGAAGTCGATGCTTTTCCATTTGTTGGTGATCTAGGCTTGAACTACGCAGTGAGAACAGCTTTGCAACCAAGCGGAAAACTGATCTATTTAAGCGCGACACCAGACGACCGATTATTGAAAAAAAGTCGAACCACGATGGCTATCCACCAGCTGGCTTTGCGCTTTCATCAACGGTTATTGCCGGAACCTAGCTTGCTTTTTTGGAACAAGTGGGCGAGTCGCTGTCTGCACCCAAGAAAAAATCGACCGTTGCGCCGTTTGATCCATGAACTGATCAAAGAGAATCACGTCTTGTTGTTTTGCCCAAGTATCCAATTAATGGAACAACTGGAAAATCAGTTGAAAAACCAACTTTCATGTCGCATTGTATCTGCCTCTTCAAAAGATGAGAGGCGTAGCCAAAAAGTCCAGAGCATGAGAGAACAGCAATACGATCTTTTTTTGACTACGATGATCTTAGAGCGTGGTGTGACCTTTGAGCGAATCTCAGTCATCGTTTTAGGTGCTGACCACCCTGTATTCAGCAAATCGTCCCTAGTCCAAATCGCAGGGCGGGCGGATCGAAAGGGAGGATTTACGAATAGCCAAGTCTATTTCTTGTATGAAGAAAAAACACTGGCGATTGCAAAAGCATGTAAAGAAATCAAGCAAATGAACAGAAAAGGAAAAGCGCAACGTGATGAAATGCGTCTATTGTAAGAAACCATCCATCAGAAATTTGCAATTAAGTGAATTGCTTGGGCTGGCAAAAATCCCTAGATGTTGCGCTGCCTGTCATTCCTTATTCCAACGTATCCAACAAGAAGACAACCGTCACTGCCAGGGATGTCAAAAAGGAGTGAGTAACCTTGATATTGCTCAGAGCAGGTATTGTCAAGACTGTTTGACTTGGATTGCGCGTTACCCTAACTATGCATTTTGCCATCGAGCTTTTTTCCATTATGATAAAGCGTTCCAAGCTTGGCTCAAACAATATAAGTTTATGGGAGACATCCAGTTGGCACAGACATTTATCGTAGAATTGCAAGAATTGAGAAAACGCTACAAGTCGTTTATTTTTTGTCCAATTCCATTGTCTGAGGAAAGAATCAAAGAAAGAGGGTTCAATCAAGTCAGCGAAATGTTAAAAGCTGCGGGACTTCCTTTTCAAGAATTATTGCTGAGAGAAAAACACCAGACACCACAAGCAAAGAAGACAAGGGAACAACGTCTTGCTACGCCACAGCCGTTTGTATATCAAGAAGATAAAAATAAAATCGAAGGAAAAAATATCTTGTTGATCGACGATGTTTATACGACTGGTCAAACAATGTTTCATGCAGCCTCATGCCTCTTTCCGCAGTCACCGAATAAAGTACAGACGTTCTCACTTGCTAGATAAGCTTTTTATAGAAACCATCGTAAAATGACAGCGATTTAGTTTGCAAAAGCCTAGGAGTTCGATATAATGGATATAAGAAGAGGGAAAGAGTGGTCCTTCTCCTTCTTGATTGTGGTAGATGAAAGGGGTAGTTTTTATGTTTAGATATAATGTACGCGGCGAAAATATCGAAGTAACTGAAGCGATTCGTGACTACGTTGAGAAAAAAGTAGGGAAATTAGAACGTTATTTCAGCGATGCTCCCGATGCTACGGCGCATGTGAATTTAAAAGTTTATACTGAAAAAACAGCAAAAGTGGAAGTTACGATTCCATTACCTTATCTCGTATTACGTGCCGAAGAAACTTCACCAGATCTATATGCAAGTATTGATTTGGTTGTTGATAAATTGGAACGTCAAATCCGCAAATTCAAAACAAAAATCAATCGTAAATCTCGTGAAACTGGCTTGAACACAGCGAACGCTGCGGTTATGTTCAACAATGAAGACGAAGAAGAAAACGAATCTGAATTAGATATCGTTCGCACAAAACGTTTGTCATTGAAACCAATGGACAGCGAAGAAGCAGTCTTACAAATGAATATGTTAGGCCATAACTTTTTCATCTTTGAAGATGCTGAAACGAATGGTACAAGCATTGTTTACCGTCGTAAAGATGGCAAATATGGATTGATCGAAACTGATTGATAAATAACGAAATAATAACATGAAAAAAACTTGCAGTGGCCTATGATGGCTACTGCAAGCTTTTTTTTCGCTTGAGCATATGAAAAAGAATATGAAATAATTATGAAGATATTACTTTAATTGACGTAAGTTATTTCATTTATCCACAACTAATGATAAAATAGGAAAAGAGTCTACATAGTTTGGATATTATATAAAAGGAGATTACACAACGCATGGCCAATTTTATTCGTTCGATTATCGAAAATGATAAGAAAGAACTAAAACGTTTAGAAAGTATTGTAAAAAAAATCGAAGCTCATGCTGATGAAATGGCAGCATTAACAGATGAACAATTACAAGCAAAAACAACAGAATTCAAAGAAAGATATAAAAAAGGGGAAACATTAGATCAACTTTTACCAGAAGCTTTCGCAGTGGTTCGTGAAGCAGCGAAGCGCGTATTAGGTTTGTACCCTTATCCTGTCCAGTTGATGGGGGGGATCGTCCTTCATGATGGGAATATTCCAGAGATGCGTACCGGTGAAGGGAAAACCTTGACTGCTACGATGCCTGTTTATTTAAATGCTTTGACAGGAGAAGGCGTTCACGTTGTCACAGTCAATGAATACCTATCCACTCGTGACTCCAATGAAATGGGTGAATTATATAACTTCTTAGGTTTGACAGTTGGTTTGAATATCAATTCAAAATCAGCAGACGAAAAACGTGAAGCTTACAATTGTGACATTACGTATAGCACGAACAATGAACTAGGATTTGACTATTTGAGAGATAACATGGTCGTATACCGTCATCAAATGGTACAACGTCCATTGAACTATGCAATCGTCGATGAGGTCGATTCGATCTTGATCGATGAAGCTAGAACACCATTGATTATTTCTGGACAAGCAGAAAAATCAACTGCTTTATATACTCGTGCAGATAATTTTGTCAAACGCTTGAAAGAAGAAGAAGATTATAAGATCGACGTACAATCAAAAACGATCAGTTTGACTGAATCAGGGATCGAAAAAGCAGAAGAAACTTTCGGTTTGGATAACTTATACGATATCGAAAATTCTGCCTTGACGCATCATATCGATCAATCATTACGTGCGAACTATATTATGATCTTAGATATCGATTATGTGGTTCAAGACGGTAAAGTAATGATCGTTGACCAATTTACTGGTCGTATCATGGATGGACGTCGTTATTCTGACGGGTTGCACCAAGCAATCGAAGCAAAAGAAGGCGTGGAGATCGAAGATGAAACCAAAACAATGGCTTCGATCACCTTCCAAAACTATTTCCGTATGTACAAAAAATTGTCTGGTATGACAGGGACAGCGAAAACAGAAGAAGAAGAGTTTAGAGAAATCTATAACATCCAAGTAATCCAAATCCCTACAAATCGTCCGGTCATTCGTGATGATCGTCCAGATTTACTTTATCCGACATTAACTAGCAAGTTCAATGCAGTTGTTCAAGACATCAAAGATCGTTACCGTAAAGGTCAACCCGTTCTTGTAGGTACGGTTGCAGTTGAAACATCTGAATTGCTTTCTGATCTATTGAACCGAGAACGCGTCCCTCATGAAGTCTTAAATGCGAAAAACCACTTTAAAGAAGCCGAGATCATCATGAATGCTGGTCAAAAAGGAGCAGTGACGATCGCGACGAACATGGCCGGTCGGGGAACGGATATCAAGTTAGGTTTAGGAGTCCGTGAGTTAGGCGGTTTAGCTGTTATTGGTACAGAGCGTCATGAATCAAGACGTATCGATAACCAGTTACGTGGACGTGCAGGTCGTCAAGGAGATCCAGGGATGTCACAATTCTACTTGTCTCTTGAAGATGATTTGATGAAACGATTTGGTTCAGAACGAATCAAAGCATTCTTAGAACGCATGAAGATCGGTGAAGAAGATGCGGTGATCCAAAGCAAGATGTTGACGAAACAAGTTGAATCTGCGCAAAAACGTGTCGAAGGAAACAACTACGATACACGTAAAAACGTTCTTCAATACGATGACGTGATGCGTGAACAACGTGAAGTCATCTATAAACAACGCCAAGACGTGATCATGGAAGAAACAAGTTTATCTGAACCATTGATGAATATGGTCAAACGCACGATCAGTCGAGTGGTGGATGCACATACACAACTTGAAAAAGAAAACTGGAATCTTGAAGGGATCGTTGACTTTGCCGGTAGTACACTTGTCCATGAAGACAGCATTTCAATGGCTGATCTAGAAGGCAAGACACCACAACAAATCAAAGATTTCTTAAATGAAAA
Organism: Enterococcus sp. DIV1094; assembly: GCF_017316305.2. Taxonomy (NCBI): domain Bacteria; kingdom Bacillati; phylum Bacillota; class Bacilli; order Lactobacillales; family Enterococcaceae; genus Enterococcus; species Candidatus Enterococcus mangumiae. The sequence goes on along the minus strand of NZ_CP147250.1, from coordinate 94,873 downwards.
AGCGCAAGAAATCTTTAACACGAAAGCAGCACAACTAAATGGCCCTGAGCAATTGCTTGAGTTTGAAAAAGTTGTGATCTTACGTGTCGTCGATTCTAAGTGGACAGACCATATCGATGCGATGGATCAATTGCGTCAATCGATTGGATTACGTGCCTACGGACAAAACAATCCGCTTGTTGAATATCAAACAGAAGGATATAAAATGTTTGAAGACATGATCGGTGCGATCGAATATGAAGTGACACGTATCTTTATGAAAGCTGAGATCCGTCAAAACGTTCAACGTGAACAAGTGTCTCAAGGACAACCTGTTCAACCAACGGAAGGTGACGCGAAAGAAAACAGTCGCTTGAATGTGAAATCACAACCTGTCAACGTCAACAAAGTGGGACGTAACGACCCATGTCCATGTGGCAGTGGCAAGAAATTCAAAAACTGTCATGGTAAAAATGCTAATTAACCTTTAGTGATCAGAAAAATAAATCATTGAGATTGATTAGCGCTACTTGAAAAATATAGAAGAAAAAACTTCGCTCACACCTTTCTGAGCGATTCTCTTTACAAACAAAAATAGTTAGGGGATTCCTAAAATCCAATTTTCGATTGGTATGGATACCCTGAGGTCAAGAAATATTCAGCCTCTAATAATAAGGTGGAATCCGCAAAAATTGTTCGTTGAATTTTTGTGGATTTCACCTTATTTCCGAAGAGGTTGCTTTTGGCACACACAAATCTCTACTATTTATAAGAACTGGGTGAGAGGAAGAAGCACGTGCAGTCGCATCTTATTCTTTCTGTTCGCACAAGATTCTGGTAGACTAAACAATGAAGATTAGACAGAAAGAAGGAAATCGAAATGGAAATTTCTGAGATTCGAAACCTCCTAACCGAAATGCAAGAGAAAGTCACAAGTTTTAGGGGGTCTCTTTGACTTAGATCAGCTGGAAGAAGATATTGCTGAAGCAGAAGCAAAAATGGCTGAACCAGGTTTTTGGGATGATAGTGAAGCAGCACAAAAAGTAATCAATGAAAACAACACAAACAAAGAAACCTATGACCAGTTCAATGAACTTGCTCAAGAGTTAGAAGAATTAGAGTTGATGGTGGAAATGTTACAAGAAGAGCCAGATGCGCAAATGCAAGAAGAGGCGCAAGAACGAATCAGCCTTTTAGCAGAAAAGATGACGACTTATGAATTAGCGATGTTATTAGATGGACCTTATGACCGCAACAATGCGATCGTTGAGCTTCATCCAGGTGCTGGTGGAACAGAGTCTCAAGACTGGGGAAGTATGTTGTTGCGCATGTACACACGTTGGGCAGAGCAACACAGTTACCAAGTAGAGATGTTAGACTATCAAGCAGGTGATGAAGCGGGTATCAAAAGTGTGACATTGTTGATCAAAGGGCATAATGCTTATGGTTATTTGAAATCGGAAAAAGGGGTGCATCGCTTAGTCCGGATCTCACCGTTTGATTCTGCGAAACGCCGACATACATCCTTTTGTTCGGTGGACGTGATGCCGGAACTAGACGACATGATCGATATCGAGATCAACCCTGATGATTTGAAGATCGACACTTATCGCGCAAGTGGAGCTGGTGGACAGCACATCAATAAAACTGAATCTGCGGTTCGAATCACTCATTTGCCAACAGGTACTGTCGTTGCCAGTCAGGCACAACGCTCACAATTAAAAAACCGCGAACAAGCGATGGGGATGCTGAAAGCCAAACTTTATCAATTAGAAGTGGAAAAGAAAGAGCAAGAAGCAGCTGCGTTGCGTGGCGAACAAATGGAAATCGGATGGGGTTCACAGATCCGTTCTTACGTTTTCCATCCTTATTCAATGGTCAAAGATCACCGAACAAATGTAGAAACAGGTAATGTTCAAGCGGTGATGGATGGTGAATTAGACCCGTTCATCGATGGTTACTTAAAAATGCACATTTAAGAGATGATCGTCTTGGCAGTAAATTGAAATAAAATTGTAAGATTTCGCAAGCAAGCTGAAACATTCCCATGCTATAATGACTAAAGACTGAAAAGATATGGAGAGAACGCCATGATTGAAATGAAGGATGTAATGAAGAAGTACTCAAATGGTACCACGGCTATCCGAAATCTCTCGATCGTCATTGACCAAGGAGAGTTTGTCTATGTAGTAGGACCATCTGGTGCTGGTAAATCTACATTCATCAAGTTGATGTACCGAGAAGAAAAAGCAACGAAAGGCACGTTGAACGTTGCTGGCCATGATCTAATGGAAATCAAGGATCGTGAAGTACCTTATTTACGTAGAGAAATTGGAGTAGTGTTCCAAGACTATAAATTATTACCTCGAAAAACGGTATACGAAAATGTCGCTTATGCGATGCAAGTAATCGGCAGAAAGCCTCGCGACATTAAAAAACGGGTAATGGAAGTGTTAGACCTCGTTGGCTTGAAGCATAAAGTACGTGTTTTCCCAAGTGAACTATCAGGTGGGGAACAACAACGTGTGTCGATTGCACGAGCGATCGTGAATACACCGAAAGTACTGATTGCAGATGAACCGACAGGAAACTTGGATCCGGAAAACTCATGGGAGATCATGAAGTTATTGGATCGAATCAATGCACAAGGAACGACTGTCGTTATGGCGACACATAATAGTACGATCGTTAATACAATTCGTCACCGAGTAATCGCTATTGAGAATGGCCGGATTATTCGTGACCAAGCGGAAGGGGAATATGGATACGATGATTAGAACCTTTTTCCGCCATTTATTAGAAAGTATCAAAAGTTTAAAACGAAACGGTTGGATGACGATCGCCTCGATCAGTGCAGTAACGATCACATTGACACTAGTCGGTGTATTTATGGCGATCATCATGAATGCGACTAAATTAGCTGAAGATATTGAAGGCAACGTAGATGTCTCAGTATTCGTTGATATCGGAACAAGTGAAAAAGACATGGAAACACTCGAAAAAGAGTTGAAAGAGCTTGATCATGTCAAGAACGTTGATTTTTCAAGTAAAGATCAGGAATTAAAGAAAATCCAAGATCAAATGGGTGATTCATGGAGTTTGTTTGAAGGGGACGGCAATCCGTTGTATGATGTGTACGTAGTAACAACGACAGAACCTTCACATACAAAAGAAGTTTCTGAAGAAGCAGCGAAGTTGAAAAATGTTTTCCGTTCGGATTACGGCGGAACTTCATCTGACCGTATCTTTGATATCGCCGCTGCTGTTCGTACGTGGGGCTTAGCAGCTGCTGCATTACTATTGTTCGTTGCGATGTTCTTGATCTCAAATACGATTCGTATTACGATCATTTCCCGCCAAAGAGAAATCCAGATCATGCGCTTAGTTGGTGCCAAAAATGGCTATATCCGCTGGCCGTTCTTCTTGGAAGGTGGTTGGATCGGTTTGATCGGTGCGATTCTTCCTGTATTGATCATTACATTTGGGTATCAACAAATCTATGGTTTACTCAATCCAACCTTGTTGCGCTCAAATTACTCGTTGATACAGCCACAGGAGATCGTTTGGAAAATCGACGTATTGATGGCCGGTATTGGTGTCATCATTGGTTCATTAGGTTCGATTATTTCAATGAGAAGATTTTTGAAATTTTAATTTACGATATGAAACAGACCAGTGGGAGCGATCCTGCTGGTTTTTTTGTACGCAAAATTTTTCTTATTTTATTAGGAAAGTTGTTTGTCTAAGTTAAAAAACGCTCTGACCAAAGCATATAACAGGTAAATCGATACTTTTTCTTTACTTAACAAAACAACTTCGCTATCCTAGAGAAGATAGCCAGACAAGAGGTGAAACAATGGATATTATTTTTGATAATTTTTCAACGATCTTGCTACTTACGAATACACTATTATCTCTAGTAATCGTATTTACAGAAAGAAAAGAGACTGCTCAGACGTGGGCATGGTTGCTGGTGTTGACTTTTATCCCGATCCTTGGTTTTTTCCTTTACATATTCTTTGGGCGAGGCATTTCAAAAGATAAGATTTTTGATTTGAAGATCCAAGGAAAGATCGGGAAGAACTTAGAGATCGAAGAGGATCGGCAGGCATTGATGCGCGGGCTTTACCCGCACCCGCCTACTGGACAAGTTGATGTAAAACAGTTGATCTACATGTTGACTGTTGGTGAAAGCACCTTGTACACCACAAGTAATGATGTCACATTATTTACCGATGGTCGTGAGAAATTTGACCGTCTGATCGAGGATATCGATCAAGCGACCGATCACATCCATTTACAGTATTATATCTATCGTAGTGATAGCTTAGGCGTTGAAGTATGCCAAGCATTGACTGCGGCTGCAAAAAGAGGCGTCCAAGTGAGGGTCTTGTTAGATGCGTGGGGATCAACAGAAGTTTCATCTAAGTTCTTCCATGAGTTAAAGGAAGCTGGCGGAGAAGTGGCTTTCTTTTTCCCGCTTTTTGTTCCTTATTTGAACCCGCGGATCAATTATCGCAATCACCGAAAAATCGTAGTGATCGATGGACAGATTGGTTATACCGGTGGATTCAACGTCGGAAATGAGTATTTGGGACTCGTACAAAAATTTGGTTATTGGCGAGATAATCACCTACGGATCTATGGTGAAGGAGTCTATGCGTTACAAAACCGTTTCTTGATGGACTGGAATTCCCAACATACAAAAGAAGTAAACTATGCGGCACGCTATTTCCCAAGCATTGCTTCAGGCGGGGAGATTGCTTTACAAGTCGTAACCAGTGGTCCAGACTCAGAACATGAACAGATCAAAATGACGTACCTTAAAATGATCTCACTTGCTAAACGAGAGATTTTGATCCAAACACCGTATTATATTCCAGATGAATCGATTCATGAAGCCTTGAAATTGGCTTTATTGTCGGGCGTGAAAGTCCATTTACAGATTCCTAACAAACCAGATCATCCATTAGTCTATTGGGCAACATATTCTTTTGCTGCAGAACTGATTGAATATGGTGCAATCATCGAAACCTATGAAAATGGTTTTATCCATGCGAAAACAATGATCATCGATAGCGGCATCGTTTCCGTAGGATCTGCAAATATCGACGTGCGTTCTTTCCGTCTAGACTTTGAAGTGAATACATTGATCTATGATGAACGACTCTCCACGCAAGTTCGCGGTGCTTTTTTTGAGGATGCGAAAGTTTCTGAGCGCCTGACAAAAGAACGCTATGAGGCACGAGGTTTGGTGATCAAGCTAAAAGAGGGCTTGGCTCGTCTTGTCTCCCCACTCTTGTAAAAAAGTGAACAAAAAAGGACATGAAATAGACTCGTTAGAGTAGATTTTCATGTCCTTTTCTATCGGGGCCATTTCTGTAGTTCATTACAAGAAATGGAGAAAGCGTCTCGCAAGAGCGGGAATTAACTTTTGGGGTATTTCTTGTTTTTTGGGGAAAGCAAGAAATAAGTTAATGCTTGCTTGGTACAGAGACACATTTCAATGCCAGTATAGCATAGAAAAATTTATTGAGATAGTATTTTTTTCAATTATATTAAATTATTTGTTATTTAATAAAATCAATTGATTTTCAAGTAATAATGAAAATGTTAAAATGGATTTACTTTAGGATTGAAGGAGATTTCTAATGAAAAAATTACGTTTATTATTACCAATGATTGTACTAGCCATAACAATGTCTGGGTGTTCAAACCTAGTCGATCAAGGAGAATCAATCACAGCGGTCGGATCATCCGCTTTACAGCCTTTAGTGGAGACGGTTGCTGAAACTTACCAGTCAGAAAATCCTGGTAAATTTATCAATGTACAAGGTGGAGGAAGCGGGACTGGTTTATCTCAAGTCCAATCAGGAGCTGTGGAGATCGGGAATTCTGATTTGTTTGCAGAAGAGAAATCAGGAATCGATGCAGCTGCATTGATCGACCATCGAGTGGCAGTTGTCGGTATCACACCGATCGTCAATAAAGAAGTCGGTATCGAAAACATTTCAATGGAAGATTTGAGAAAAGTTTTTACTGGTGAACTAACGAACTGGAAACAATTAGGTGGGAAAGATCAGCCCATCGTCATCTTGAACCGCGCAGCAGGCAGTGGAACTAGAGCTACTTTTGAAAAATGGGTCTTAGACGGCGAGACAGCGATTCGTTCACAAGAACAAGATTCTAGTGGAATGGTTCGTCAAATCGTTGCTGATACACCAGGAGCAATCAGCTACGTGGCCTTTTCTTATGTATCAAAAGATGTAGATACATTGAAAATCGACGGTGTGGAACCAACTGAAGAGAATGTAACGACAAATGATTGGACGATCTGGGCATATGAACATATGTATACACGAAAAGAAACAAGTCAATTGACGAAAGACTTCTTAGCTTACATCTTGTCTGATGAAGTACAAAACAATATTGTCGGTGATCTAGGCTATATTCCGGTTTCGAGAATGGAAGTTGAACGCGATTGGGAAGGTAATGTGGTGAATTAACCATCTTTACACAAAATTTACAAAGTTAGCAAAAAATTTACATGTTATTAAAATCAAATTGATATTCGCTTAGTAGACTGTATAGGTATGTTAAAGGACCAAGGAGGAATCATCTGTGGAAGATGTAAAAAAAGCACTAGTAACTAAATCCAAGCGCTCGAAAATGGAACAACGTGGAAAGTTTATCAGCTTTTTATGTATTGCGTTGATCGTAGTGGTTGTTTTAGCAATATTTTATTTTGTTGCCAGCAAAGGGTTAGCGACCTTTTTTGTTGATAAAATCAATATCTTTGATTTCTTGTTTGGAACAAATTGGAATCCGAGTGCGTTAGGGCCGGATGGCAAACCAATGGTTGGAGCCCTACCGATGATCGCGGGCTCGTTTATCGTCACTTTTTTATCTGCTATCATTGCAACACCGTTTGCGATCGGTGCAGCCGTTTTTATGACGGAAATTTCACCCAAAAACGGAACAAAGATTTTACAACCGGTCATTGAGCTACTTGTAGGGATTCCTTCAGTTGTTTATGGTTTTATCGGTCTATCAGTCATCGTTCCATTTATCCGTGGCATTTTCGGTGGAACTGGTTTTGGTATTTTAGCCGGAACATTTGTCTTGTTCGTCATGATCTTACCGACAGTTACGACAATGACTGTCGATGCATTAAAAGCTGTTCCAAGACATTATCGTGAAGCTTCGCTTGCATTGGGAGCGACAAGATGGCAAACAACGTATAAAGTAGTTTTACGTGCGGCAGTTCCAGGAATCTTGACAGCGATCGTTTTCGGGATGGCTCGTGCCTTCGGTGAAGCCTTGGCGATCCAAATGGTTATCGGTAATGCTGCATTGATGCCAACAGGCTTTACAACACCAGCTGCGACGCTGACATCGATCTTGACAATGGGTATCGGGAATACGATCATGGGAACTGTTGAAAATAATGTTCTTTGGTCATTGGCTCTGATCTTACTCTTGATGTCATTATTCTTTAATATCGTTATCCGCTTGATTGGTAAGAAGGGAGAATTGAAATAATGAATGCAAAACGTTCTGATAAAATAGCAACAGGTGTTTTATATGTGATTTCAGGCATCATTGTCCTGATCCTCGCTGCGTTGCTTCTTTATATTTTAGTTCGCGGTATTCCACATATCTCATGGTCATTCTTGACTGAACCGTCAAAAGCGTATCAAGAGGGCGGCGGGATCGGGATCCAATTATTCAACTCTATCTACTTACTGATCATCACAATGATCATCAGTTTTCCAATCTCACTTGGTGCAGGGATCTACTTGTCTGAATATGCAGGGAAGAACTGGTTGACAGATGTGATCCGCACATCGATCGAGATCCTTAGCTCATTACCTTCTGTCGTTGTCGGTTTATTCGGTTTCTTGGTTTTCGTTATCCAATTCCAATATGGATTCTCGATTATTTCAGGTGCCTTAGCCTTGACAGTCTTCAACTTACCTTTGTTGACTCGGACAGTCGAAGAATCATTACAAGCTGTCCATTACACACAACGTGAAGCCGGTTTAGCTTTAGGCTTGTCTCGTTGGGAAACAGTGCTTCGTGTGGTCGTTCCTGAGGCGACACCAGGGATTCTAACAGGAGTCATCCTAAGTTCTGGTCGTATTTTCGGAGAAGCCGCAGCTTTGATTTATACAGCTGGTCAAAGTGCACCAGCCTTAGATTTTACCAACTGGAATCCATTAAGCATTTCCAGCCCGATCGGTATCTTCCGACAAGCTGAAACACTAGCTGTCCACATTTGGAAAATCAATACAGAAGGAACGATGCCAGATGGTGTTTCCGTTTCAGCAGGAGCTTCTGCGGTATTGATCATTGCAGTGTTACTATTCAACTTTGGTGCTCGAGCAATCGGAAAACGTCTGCACCGTAAAATGACTTCAGCTTAAGGAGAAGAAGCAGAATGAAAGAATATAATATGAATGAAACCAACATCATCAAAATGGGCACTGAAAAAGAAGTCGCTCTATATACAGATGATTTGCATGTATGGTATGGCGATAACGAAGCCATCAAAGGGGTAGATCTTGAATTTGAAAAAAACAAGATCACGGCTTTGATCGGACCATCAGGATGTGGGAAATCTACGTACCTTCGTTCGTTGAACCGGATGAATGATGGAATCGCTAATACGAAGATCACCGGAAAAATCATGTACAAAGAAGTTGATGTCAATGCACCGCAAATCGACGTTTACGAAATGCGTAAAAGAATCGGTATGGTGTTCCAACGTCCGAACCCATTTAGTAAATCGATCTATGACAATATCACGTTTGCACTGAAACAACACGGTGAGAAAAATAAACAAAAATTAGATGAAATCGTTGAAACGAGTTTGAAGCAAGCAGCGTTATGGGATCAAGTAAAAGACAGTTTACACAAAAGTGCCTTGGCACTTTCAGGTGGACAACAACAACGTCTATGTATCGCTCGTGCGATCGCAATGAAACCTGACATCTTGTTGCTTGATGAACCAGCGAGTGCCTTAGATCCGATCTCAACAGGGACGGTAGAAGAAACATTAGTCAATTTAAAAGAAGATTATACGATCATCATTGTAACGCACAATATGCAACAAGCTGCCCGTATCAGTGATTATACTGCTTTCTTCTATCTTGGAAATGTGATCGAGTATGACAAGACGAACAAGATATTTACTAGACCAAAGATTCAGGCAACCGAAGACTATGTGTCCGGTCATTTTGGTTAAGACGGAGGACTTGCTATGACAAAAGAAATTATCTCATCAAAAGATCTTCATCTGTATTATGGGGAAAAAGAAGCCTTGAAAGGCATTGATCTAAGTTTCAATAAAGGCGAGATCACGGCGATGATCGGGCCATCTGGTTGTGGGAAATCAACTTATTTACGTTCATTGAACCGTATGAACGATTTGATCCCAGGTGTGACGATCACTGGTAGTGTGGTTTATAAAGGCAAAGATATCTACAGTCCTAAAACGGATATCGTTGGCCTACGTAAAGAAATCGGCATGGTGTTCCAACAACCAAATCCTTTCCCTTTTTCCATCTATGAAAATGTCATCTATGGATTGAAGATCAAAGGGGAAAAAGACAAAAAAGTTTTAGACCAAGTAGTCGAAGAAAGTTTGAAAGCAGCATCTGTGTGGGAAGATGTTAAAGATAAACTGCATAAAAGTGCGTTGTCTTTATCCGGCGGACAACAACAACGTGTTTGTATCGCCCGTGTGTTGGCAGTCAATCCCGACATTATTTTGCTAGATGAGCCAACAAGTGCCCTAGATCCGGTTTCTACTGGTAAAATAGAAAGTATGTTGTTAGAGTTAAGAGAACGCTACACAATGATCATCGTGACACATAATATGTCACAAGCATCACGTATCTCAGATAAAACAGCCTTCTTTTTAGATGGCAATTTGATTGAATTCAACAATACGAAAAAAATATTTATGAATCCAGAGAAAAAAGAAACCGAAGATTACATCTCAGGACGATTCGGATAAGGAGGAAAGAGGATGTTACGAACACAATTTGAAGAAGAATTATTGAACCTTCATAATCAATTTTACGAAATGGGAATGATGGTCAGTAATGCCGTGCATAAATCAGTGCGCTCTTACACAAAACACGACAAGGTTCTTGCAAAAGAAGTGATTGAAAATGACATTTTGATCAATGATATGGAAACACGCTTAGAGAAAAAAAGCTTTGAAATGATTGCTTTACAACAACCAGTGACGACCGATCTACGGACGATCATCACAGTGATGAAAGCAAGTTCAGATCTAGAGCGTATGGCTGACCATGCTGTATCGATCGCCAAATCAACGATTCGTCTTAAAGGAGAAACACGAATTCCTGAAATCGAAAAAGAAATCTCTGATATGTCAGATTATGTCAAAAAAATGGTAGATAACGTCTTAGTCGCATATGTCAAAACAGATGAGAAAGACGCACGTACGATTGCAAACATGGACCATCGTGTCAACGAATCGTTCAATCGCATCTACAATGCAACGATCAAAAACATGCAATCCAATCCGGAAACAGTGATCAGTGGAACAGACTATGTGAACGTGGCAAGTTATTTAGAACGTATCGGTGACTACGTAACAAACATCTGTGAATGGATCGTGTATCTAGCCACAGGTAAAATCACTGAGTTGAACACAAACCATAACGAAGAGTCTAATCAACGATAAAAAGCATCAATTGATTTTTATCAAATGCTGAGCAGGATTTCTGAGAGATAAAAGCCAACCTCCGAAAATAGAGTCCTATTTTTGGAGGTTGGCTTTTACATTAAGTAGGGAATGATTATTTGTAATTTGGTGATGACTGATGCTCATTGTTGACCATTTTATAAATTTCATGAATCTTGGACATAAGTGTCTTGTGCCCTTAAAACTGAAAAAATGGTGTGCAAGAAGCTGACTACTTCTTTTACAACCTATGATAAACGGTGTTCAAGAAGCAACACTTCGGACATAAGGCAAAAAAATCAAAAATGAAAAAGCCATTTTCAATTTTCTTGCCTTATGCCTTAGTGCTAAACGCTTCTTTCACAACCCAGATAAACGGTGTTCAAGAAGTAGCTCCTTCAGAAATAAGCGGGAAGCCCCAAAAATTTGAAGAACAATTTTCGGTTCTTCCCGCTTATTTCTCGGAGCTGACCACTTCTTTCACAACCTATGAAAGGAAGGCGTATGCAGAATAAAATTCGATTATTGATCAAATGTTTGATCCTTTGTAGTTGTTTCCTCGCCGCATGGGCAATCCAAAACACGACATTTTGGTATGAAGAACCAATCATGCAAGTCCAGCAAGCTTCGATAGAAGAGGAACAACAAGTGATCAAAGGGGAATTAATGAATACAGAAGCGAAAGGAACGATTCTTACTCTGGCTGTTCCGTATCAAGAAAATCAAATCGAACACGCGAAAGTCCAACCTGATCAACTTTATCTCGTAAGAAAAATCGGGGATGAATGGCAAATAATGAGCAAAAAGAATGATGGTTGGATGTTTCTTTTTACAAGTTTATTTATATGTGCGTTACTATTCATCGGCGGCAAAGCAGGGGTGTTCACTTTGGTCAGCGTGGGTCTCAATCTCTTTTTACTGATATTCCTTCTGCAAGGCTTCACACAGACACAAGGAATATCATTAGTTATGACGAGTATGCTTTTTGTCTTTTTAGGGACGATCATCGGTGTTTTTGCGTTAGATGGTTGGCAAAAAAGCGGACTGGTAAAAATCGTAGCGACTATTAGTAGTGTAGGTATCGCATTTCTAATTTGTTTATTGGTAATGGAATACTTAAATGATAATGGCTTGCGTTATGAGGAAATGAGCTACTTGACTCGACCTTATCGTTCCGTTTTTTTGGCTAGTTTATTAGTCGGAATGACCGGTGGTGTGTTGGATACGGTCGTAACTGTCACGACGACTTTGGATGAATTGGTGAGCAAACAGCCAAACCTAACCATGAAACGATTGTGGCAGTCCGGTCAAATGGTCGGGCAAGATGTGATCGGCTCGATGACCAATATTTTACTATTCGTTTATATTAGCGGCACGATCCCCATGTTACTTGTTTACTTTAGTAACGGTTGGCCTTTGAGAGATGCAATTGAATTGCATCTTTCGTTGGAATTGTTACGGGTGATCAGCGGGAGTCTGGGAATCGTCCTTTCGATTCCGATCTCCCTCTTGTGTTACTTAGGTCATTTGAACTATCGGAGGGCGAGTCGATGAATGTACTATTATTATTGACACTTCTTTTAGTGCTTTTGATTTTTTTAGTGGGAGGCAAAAATGGTCTGTATACGATTTTAGGATTGTTTGCCAATGTACTTTTGTTTTTTCTCTTATTGCTTCTTTACCATTTTCGTTTGCCAGTATTGCCAAGTGCTGTAGGTATCTTTTTATTGATCACTTGTGTGACGTTGTTTTTTGTTAACGGCTATAACTTAAAGATGAAAGCAGCATTTGTTAGTGTAGTATTCTTTCTAGTTGTCTTTTTATTCGTGACGCCACTTTTATCTGAATTGGCGATACAAGGTTTTACAAGAATCGAATTAGATGAGCTGACAGGTTTTGATTTACATGTGTCATTGGATTTTCTCGCATTGACCCGGGCGATTTTATTGATCAGTGTGAGCGGGGCAGTCTTAGATGCAAGTGTATCGATCGCCAGTGCGACCTATGAGGTATACCTTGCAAATCCAGTACAAACCTATCGTGAGTTAGTAAGATCAAGTCTGCGGATCGGCAGAAAAATCTTAGCGACCACAGTGACGACATTGGTCTTTGCTTTTATGGGAAATTGTTTAGCGCTGATTTTATGGTTTATCGATCTAGAATTATCTTTTGGACAATTGATCAACGAAAAAACGTTCGTTTTAGAATATGTAACAGTAATGATCACGACAAGTGCAGCAATCCTTGTTTTACCGATAACATCAGTCATTTCTTCATTTTTTTTCACTCGGCAAGAAAAATCATCCTAAGAATGAGAGAAAGTTACAACTTAAGTCCTATGACTTTTTCTTCAAACCATTGCATAATATGTATGTAAGGAAAAGCTTGCAAACAATTTTTGCTATAAGGAGGCAATTTCCATGAAAGAAAGAGAACGTATTTTAGAACTAGTTAAAAAGGGCATCCTTTCAACAGAAGAAGGCTTAGACCTATTGGAGAGTATGGCAACTGAAAAAGACGAAAAGCAAATCGCAAAAGAGGCAGATCGTGTACATGCTAATCATAAAGAAACAGATGAAGCGAGTCGCTTGATCGATGAACTTGAAAATGGCAGAGCTGAACGTGAAACGGTAGAAGCAGATCCAAAACAAAAAGAACAAGAAGATCAAGAAAATCTAGAAAAAATCTTAGATGAGTTGGCAACTGAAGCAAACAAAGCTTCTGCTCACTTGGATGAAGTCAACGCAAAACTTTTTGAAAATAAAATTGCACGCAATGAAAAACAGGAAACATTGATGCAATTGAATACAAAAGAAGAGTTAGATCAATTGTCTGAAGAAGAGTTAGCACAACGCCAACAACTTGAACAAGAAATCAAAGAACTAGAAGAAGCTGGCGATCTTTTATCAGAAGAACGCATCAAGCTTGAAGCTGAGTTGAAAGATATCCGTAAAAATCAGTGGAACGAGAAAAAAGATACGTTTTCTGAAAAATTTGACTTACCAGAAGATTGGAAAGAACAAGCCAACGATACGTTGAACCAAGTTGGCGAGAAAATGACTGAAGCTGGAACGCAGTTAGGTAAATTCTTAAAGAAAACCTTCCAAACTGTATCTGTAACAGTCAATGACAATATGGAATGGAAAGATGTCAGCTTACGTGTACCTGGAATCGCTACGACTAAATTCGAGCATGAATTTTACTACAGCGCACCACAAGCAAGTATCATCGACATCAAAGCAGCAAACGGAAACGTGACTGTGAAGACTTGGGATAGCGAAGACGTAAAAGTGGAAGCGAAAATCAAGCTTTATGGAAAAATGGGTGCTGAGCCTTATGAAGCATTTGCTGAACGTAGCCAGATCGAAGTCAACGATGAACACATTTCGTTCCAAATCCCGAACAAACGCGTGCGTGCTGATCTAGTTTTCTACTTACCAAAACGCACATACGACCACACAGCAATCAAATTGCTAAATGGTAATATCCAAGTTGAAGATTTAGATGTCAAAGATATTTACATGAAATCAACGAATGGGAATATCGTGGTTGATCAAATGGCCGCAACGATGCTTGAGATTGGTGGAGTAAATGGGAATATTGACGTACGTAATGGCGATATCTTAGATTCCATCATTGAAACTGTCAATGGCACAGTTACTTTTGGGGCAACACCTGAAAACTTAGCGATTTCATTAGTCAATGGCGATGTTCGCTTGACTGTAAGAGAAGATCGTTTGAAAAAAATCGAAGCAAGCTCAGTCAACGGGAACGTAAAAGTTGCATTGCCAACGACTATCGGCATGGACGGACATGCAAAAACTAGCCTAGGTAGTATCAATAGTCGTCTTTCTGACTATGAAGTGATCCGTGAAAAGAAAGAGCGCACGAATCAAATGTTAGAATTCCGTCGTCTTTCTGAAAATGAAATGGCGAATATCCAATTGTCTACGACAACAGGTAGCATCTATCTAAAAGACACAGATAAATAATTTCTTTCGCTTCGACTTTCTGAAAAGGGGAAGCTCGAAGCGAAAATCGTACTTATATGAATCAAAAAGATTTACGATTCAATAAATCTTTTGAAGTAAGATTGTCAGACCAGTTTTCTTCCATTAAAATAGTAGAACAGAGGTGAAAGATAATGAGAAAAAAGTTGACAAAATCAAATAAAAATATCGTATTGACTGGTACTTTAGCAGGGATCGCTGAATATATCGGTATTGACCCAACAGTAGTACGTGTAATCTACGTATTTTTAAGTTTAGTTGCATTTGGAAGCCCGATTATTTTATATATTCTGTTGGCTTTACTTGTGCCGTCAGGAAAAAGAGATTCACGACGTTATGGACATGACAACGATTATTATCAAAAAAATAACTACAGAGAACAAACCAATAAACGAAAAGAGGCAGAGAAAATCAACGATGACGAATGGAGTGACTTTTAATGTCTTATCTTCAACGTATTGTTGTTAGTACGCTGACGTTTATCTCTCTGGCAGTCATCTTTCCAAATATGATTTTTGTAAATAGTATTTGGACGGCAGTCGTGGCTAGTTTTGTTCTTTCTGTATTGAATCTATTGATCAGACCGTTTATCATGTTTTTTTCCATCCCGATTACTTTATTGACTTTCGGCTTGTTCACTTTTGTTATCAACGCACTGATTTTACAAATGACCTCCTTCTTTGTCGGAGCAGCTAATTTCAGCTTTTCGTCATTTGGCTCAGCGTTGGTGATTGCAGTGATCATGTCATTCGTAAATATCGTGGTGAGTAAACGGAATTTCGACAAGAACCATTAGAAAACAATGCAAAGAACATTGTATCATCATAGAATAAGACAAATGAGGAAGTGGCAAATGTCGCTTCCTCTTATTATTTAGTGGAGTTTTAATAGCGCTTTCTTCTTTAACGACTGATAGAAAAAACGAGTGTAATGAAAAGGATATCCTTTGTTCTTTTTATTGGTAGTACTTTTTTCGATAGAATGATAAAATAAAAGAGAACAGTTTAATAGAAATGAGGGTACACGAATGGCAGAAATGGTAAAAGTTAGCCAATTAGTAGAAAAACTATCATTAGAAATCGTCACTGGTGACGAGCAAAGTTTAAATCGTGTCATCGTAACTGGTGATATCTCCAGACCTGGTTTGGAATTGACCGGTTATTTTAATTATTATTCTCATGATCGACTACAGTTATTTGGGAGTAAAGAAATCAGCTTCGCAGAACGTATGATGCCAGAAGAGCGTTTAATGATCATGCGTCGCTTATGTAGTGAAGATATGCCAGCATTTATCATCTCTAGAGGATTAGCTGCGCCAGAAGAAATGATCCAAGCAGCAAATGAACACGGGATGGCAGTCTTGCGCTCGCCAATTTCAACTTCACGGTTGCTAGGTGAGCTATCAAGTTATTTAGATGGACGATTAGCACCTAGGACAAGTGTTCACGGTGTATTAGTCGATGTCTATGGGTTGGGTGTCTTGATCCAAGGAGATAGTGGCATCGGGAAAAGTGAAACGGCATTAGAGTTGATCAAAAGAGGCCATCGTTTGATTGCAGATGATCGAGTAGATGTCTATCAACAAGATGAACTGACCGTTATTGGTGAACCACCAAAGATCCTTGAACATTTGATTGAGATCCGTGGCATCGGGATCATTGATGTAATGAATCTTTTTGGAGCTAGTGCAGTCAGAGGTTCGATGCAAGTCCAATTAGCTGTCTACTTGGAAGCTTGGGCGAAAGATAAAAAATATGATCGTTTAGGTTCTGAAGATACCTCTGTTGAAATTGCAGAAGTTGGGATTCCACAAATCAAGATCCCTGTGAAAACCGGACGAAATGTCGCAATCATTATTGAAGTTGCTGCGATGAATTTCCGTGCAAAAACAATGGGATTCGATGCAACGAAAACATTTGAAGAAAGATTGAGCCGTTTGATCGAAGAAAATTCAGGCGGACAATAATACCAAGGAGTGAAAGCATGGTTGCACAAATCAATCGGGTCGCCTTTGACCTTTTAGGAATCCCTATTTACTGGTACGCGTTGATCATTGTTTCAGGCATCATCATTGCCATGTGGTTAAGCAGCCGTGAAGCAGTAAGAGTTGGAATGAAAGCCGAAGATGTCACTGACTTTATGTTATGGGGATTACCCCTTTCGATCATCGGAGCGCGTTTGTATTATATATTATTCGACTTGCCACAATATATCGAAAATCCCATCCAGATATTCAATATTCGCTCAGGTGGCTTAGCGATTTATGGCGGTTTGATCGCTGGTGGAATCACGTTATATTTTTATACCAAATATCACTTTATTGATATTTGGACATTCTTAGATGTTGCGGCACCAAGTGTTTTGTTAGCACAAGCAATCGGACGTTGGGGGAATTTCATGAATCATGAAGCATTCGGCCCAGATACAACGAGAAGTTTTTTAGAAAGCTTATACTTGCCAAATTTTATCATCGACAATATGTATATCGATGGCATTTACCGCCAGCCAACGTTTCTTTATGAATCGTTGTGGAGTCTTGTTGGCGTGATCATTCTCTTGCTGTTACGAAAGAAAACCCATCTTTTGAAAAAAGGAGAAGTCGCACTTGTTTATTTGATGTGGTATAGTTTTGGTCGTTTCTTCATCGAAGGTCTGAGAACGGATAGTCTTTACCTCTTTGATGTGATTCGAGTATCGCAGCTTCTATCCGCTGTACTTTTCATCGGAGCGATCGTGCTATTCATTTTACGTCGAAAAAAAGGAAATGTACCGGATTACGACCGATCTTTAGGGAAAAATCAATTGATTATCTAAGGTCCAAGTCGAAAAAAATGAAAAAATTTGCAGGAGTGGTAAAATGAGATATAGGGTAGCGGTTTTAGGTGCTGGCTCGTGGGGAACAGCATTAGCACAAGTGCTAGCTGAAAATGGTCATGACGTTCGACTCTGGGGGCATCGTGCCTCACAGATCACTGAAATCAATCAAAAGCATACCAATGAGCGTTATTTGCCAAATCACCAATTGCCCGAATCGATCATTGCTTATACAGACATGGCTGAGGCAGTTTCTGATGTAGACGCTGTGTTGTTCGTAGTACCAACCAAAGCGATTCGTTCTGTCAGTCAGGACCTTGTCCAAGTATTGCAGACAAAACCAGTGATCATCCATGCAAGTAAAGGCTTGGAACAAGGCACACACAAGCGGATCTCTGAAATATTAGCAGAAGAGATCCCAGCAGAAAAAAGACAAGCGATTGCTGTCTTATCTGGTCCAAGTCACGCTGAAGAAGTGGCTCGTCGGGATATCACGACGATCACGGCAGCAAGTACAGAAGCAACAGCTGCTCAATTTGTTCAAACATTGTTTTTGAATCATTATTTCCGCATCTATACGAATCCTGATGTTATTGGGGTTGAAATGGGTGCCGCTTTGAAAAACATCATTGCTATTGGAGCGGGTGCAATCCATGGACTAGGTTTTGGTGATAATGCCAAAGCGGCTATCATGACAAGGGGATTAGCTGAAATCAGCCGCTTAGGTGTCGCAATGGGCGCGGATCCTCTGACTTTCATAGGACTAAGCGGTGTCGGAGATTTGATCGTCACCTGTACAAGTATCCACTCAAGAAATTGGCGTGCTGGTAATCTCCTTGGACAAGGCCATGAGTTAAACGAAGTCTTGGACAATATGGGCATGGTCGTGGAAGGTGTGCAGACCACACGAGCAGCTAAAGAATTAGCTGAGACCATGGGGATCGAGATGCCGATCACTCAAACGATTTATGAAGTGCTGTATGAGCACAAAAACATAAATGAAGCAGCAACAGAAATCATGTTGCGCGATGGCAAACAAGAGAATGAATTTCACTAACATTTTTAAGGGAGAGAAAAAAATGAAAGTAAAAAAAGCAGTTATTCCAGCAGCAGGTTTAGGAACAAGATTTTTACCTGCAACAAAAGCGATGGCAAAAGAAATGTTACCGATCGTTGATAAACCAACGATTCAGTTTATCGTAGAAGAAGCGTTGAAATCAGGAATTGAAGATATCTTGATCGTCACTGGAAAAGCAAAACGTCCAATCGAAGATCATTTTGACTCAAATATTGAATTGGAAACGAACTTAGGCGAAAAAGGAAAAACTGAATTATTGAAATTAGTTGAAGAAACAACTGACGTCAATCTTCATTTCATTCGTCAATCGCATCCTAAAGGGCTAGGACATGCTGTTTTACAAGCAAGAGCATTCATCGGGAATGAACCATTCGTTGTCATGTTAGGCGATGACATCATGGAAGATGAGATTCCATTGACACAACAATTGATCGATGACTACGAGCGTACACATGCATCAACGATCGCCGTTATGCAAGTACCACATAAAGATACGTCTAAATATGGGATCATCAATCCAGGAGAAGAATTAGAAGACGGTTTATTCAATGTAAAAGATTTTGTTGAAAAACCTGAACCAAGTAAAGCACCAAGTGATTTAGCAATTATTGGACGCTATTTATTGACACCAGAGATTTTTGATGTGTTAGCAGAACAAAAACCAGGTGCAGGTAACGAGATCCAATTGACAGATGCAATCGATACATTGAATAAAACACAACGCGTTTTCGCTCGTAAGTTTACTGGAAAACGTTATGATGTGGGCGATAAATTTGGCTTTATGAAAACGAGCATCGAATATGGATTGACGCATCCAGAAGTGGGTGGACCATTAAAAGAATATATCATGTCATTAGGTAAGTCTTTAGCAGCAGAGGCTCCTACATCTTTAAATAAACCAACAGAAACTTCTCAAGCAACCGACAAAAAATAAACAAGCGAGATGCTTCAGCTGCTGATCAAACTGTAGGTAGTTGAAGCGTTTTGCTATTTTATATTTGTTTAAAAAATACGAAAATGCTATCCTTATAGCAAGAAGAGGAGAAGGGGGCTTGATTATGACAGTTGGAGAAATTGCTGGCTTGATTGCAGCAATTGCTTTTGCGATACTCGTGGTCTTTCTAGTACGCGTATTGATTCGATTAGCAAAAACGATTGAAAAAGCGGAACAAACCGTAAATGAAGCAAACACAACGATCGAAGTCGTTACAAAGGATGTTGATCTTTTATCGAGGCAAGTCGAGGGCTTGTTAGTAAAAAGTAACGAATTGTTGAATGATATCAATGGAAAAGTAGCAACGATCGATCCTTTATTTACAGCTGTCGCTGATTTGAGCGAGAGCGTGTCAGAATTGAATTCTTCAAGTAGAAACATCGTAACGAAAGTCGGTGGCATCGGGAAAACAACAGCAAAAGCAACTGTTGCCGGAAAAGTCGGTGGTACTGCAATGAAATTCTTCAAACATAAAAAAACAACAACAGACACGACAGGAGGAAAATAATCATGGCAAAAAAAGGTGGATTTTTACTAGGTGCAGTGATTGGTGGGACAGCAGCAGCGGTGGCAGCTTTATTACTTGCACCAAAATCAGGTAAAGAATTACGTGATGAATTAGCAGCACAAGCAGATGATTTTCTAGATATGGCTTCTGATTATACAGATATGGCAAAAGAAAAATCAACTGAATTTACAAGCATTGCAAAAGAAAAAGCACACGATCTTTCACAACAAGCTGGCGACTTAGCTGGCAATGTAAAACAAACAGTTTCAGACGCTACAGCAGATGCAGGAGATGAATCTGAAGATATTTTAGTTACATTGAAAGAACAATCAGCTGATCTATCTGATCGCTTCAAAAAATCTGCTGCTGACTTAGGCGACACTGCGGCATCTGCTAAAGACGATATCTTGATCGATGTCAAAGATACAGCAGACCAAGCGGGTAGCACGATCAAAGAAGGTATCGAAGAAGCGAAACCAGTTGCCGAAGATGCAAAAATCTTGTCTGAGATGGCAAAAGAAGATGCAGCGAGTGCAAAAGAAGACTTAAAAGATACGTTTAAATAAGCGAGAGTAACCAGTAAAAGCAAAAAGGCGCGATCAGATAGCCATCTGTTTCGTGCTTTTTTTTACTCTTCTATCATGAAGTTAAGGAAGGAGTTTGATGATGTTTGAAATCAAGAAAAGCGATATTGAAAAAAACGAAAAGAAAATCATTGCAGTATTGAACGAGCAATATACGCAATCTTTTACTGGAAATGAACCCTTAACAGCGAAGACAATTTCGATCAGTGCCATCAAGGATGAAAAATGGCTCGGAGGAGCAGTGGCATCTTTATTTGGGAATACCTTGCACCTCTCATTGCTCGGTGTAGAACAATCGCACCGTCATGAAAGCATCGGCTCACGATTGATCGAAGCCGTTCAACAAGAAGCCATGGAAAATCAATGCCTGTATATGACGGTCAATACCCAAGATTATCAGGCACGAAGATTCTATGAAAAATACGGTTTTGACGTATTTGCTTCGGTCGAAGATATGCCTTTTGTGGGGACGACAAAATTTTACTTGAAGAAACAATTATCAAGTCAATAGCAAAAACCGAGTACGTGATGAATCAGATATTTCTCATTGAAAAAAAGCGATGATCCCCGAAAATAGTTTCCTATTTTTTGGGATCATCGCTTTTTTTAGGAGAAACTATTTTCTCAAGTTCTACCTTAATACTCGGAGCTGAACGGCTTTCTCACAACCTAGATAAACGGTGTTCGAAAGCCAGCCCCTTCAATAGTAAGTCGAAACGTGAAAAAATATGGAAAGCTATTTTCCCACGTTCCGCCTTACTATTCGGAGCTGAACGGCTTTCTCACAACCTTACTCCACTACTAATAATTCTTTTGGTGTTGTTGTAAATGGCACGCAGCCGTTGCTTGTGACATAGACGCAATCTTCGATTCTTACGCCGACTTGATCTGGGATGTAAATACCAGGTTCCAATGAAAAACACATGCCTTCTTCAATCACTAGATCATTGCCAGCTACAAGGGATGGATATTCATGGACAGTCGTGCCGATTCCGTGTCCTAAACGATGATTGAAATATTCGTCGTAGCCATAGCTTTCAATCACGTTTCGAGCGATTTGATCGAGTTCAGCGGCTGTTATCCCGGGACGAACTGCTTCTTGTGCTGCTAATTGTGCTTCAAGTGTGATCTGATAGATTTTCTCTTGAAATTCCGTTGGCTTGTGGTAGGCAACAGTTCGGGTGGCATCACTGCAATAGCCATCCCATACGACGCCTAGATCAAATAGGACCAGTTCATTGGGTTGGATCGTCGTGCTGCCAGGAGTTCCATGAGGGCTTGCGGCATTTGTCCCAGCTAAGACCAATGTATCAAAAGACATTTGAGAAACACCTTGTTTTTTTAATTGATATTCGATTTCAGCGATGATTGCTTGTTCTGTGACACCTTCTTTAATCGAACGAAAACCAATCTCAAAAGCAACATCTGCCCATTTTCCTGCGGCAATCAATTGATCTTTTTCTTTTGTTGTTTTGATCAATTGTAATCGTTGGATAGCAGGAGTCAGATCAGCATACTGAACAGTACCTGTCATTTGTTGTGATAACGCATCAAAGCGGTCAACCGTCAACGCATTTTTTTCGATCCCGATTGTTTTAAGTTGTGGATAACGTGTGCGGATCTCCTGACCGATCAAGACCCAAGGATCTTCACTATCAAGGTAACCACGTACATCATAAGACCAACTGCTATTTTGCGCATCTTCTACTTCTAAAGCTGGCGTGAATAAGAAAGGATCTTGCTCAAGTGGCAGGAACAGCGCGAGGACACGCTCATGTGGCTCACTTTCATAGCCGGAAAAATAGGCGATATGACCTGGATCACTGATATAAGCAAGGTCGATTTGTTTTTGGGCCATCCATTGGCGTAATTCGTTGATTTTTTCAAGATTCATTTAGACATCCTTCTTTCACATTTATGACATGTTTCGATAATTCATTGTACCACTCTTATAAAAAAAGACCAATTGACTAAAAGTGAAAAAGGTGTTTTTTTTCATGAAAACGCTAGTAAAACGGTTGCAATTTCTGTCAATCTTTGATATCCTGTTTTAGAAATGTAAATCGTATTTTCAGAAAAGATATAAAAACAGAATAGGAGAACAACGATGGAAAAACAAACTATCACTATTTATGACGTAGCGAGAGAGGCAAATGTTTCGATGGCTACTGTTTCACGTGTTGTCAATGGGAACCCAAATGTAAAACCTGCGACACGAAAAAAAGTATTGGAAGTTATTGATCGCTTAGATTATCGTCCAAATGCTGTCGCTCGTGGACTTGCAAGTAAAAAAACAACAACTGTTGGGGTTATTATCCCAGATGTCAGCAATATGTTCTTTGCTTCATTAGCACGTGGGATCGATGATGTTGCGACAATGTACAAATATAATATCATCTTGGCAAATTCAGACGGAAATGATCAAAAAGAAGTGAACGTATTAAACAACTTGTTAGCAAAACAAGTGGACGGCGTGATCTTCATGGGTCACCATATCACAGATGAAATCCGTGGTGAGTTCTCACGTTCAAAAACTCCTGTTGTTTTAGCTGGTTCGATCGATCCAGACGAGCAAGTAGGTAGTGTCAATATCGACTATACTTCAGCAACAAAAGATGCAGTGACTAAATTAGCTAAAAATGGCAACAAAAAAATTGCTTTTGTCAGTGGTGCATTGATTGATCCAATCAACGGGCAAAACCGTTTGAAAGGCTACAAAGAAGCATTAAAAGAAAACGGTCTGACTTACAGCGAAGGATTGATCTTTGAATCAAGCTATAATTTCAGAGATGGCTTGTCATTAGTCAATCGCATCTACAACAGTGGGGCAACTGCTGTTTATGTTACTGATGATGAATTAGCAATCGGTATTTTAGATGGCTTGATCGACCGCGGTGTGAAAGTGCCAGAAGAATTTGAGATCATCACAAGCAACAACTCATTATTAACAGAAGTTGCTCGTCCACGTTTGACAAGTATTACTCAACCATTGTATGACTTAGGTGCAGTATCGATGCGTCTATTGACAAAAATGATGAACAAAGAAGAAGTGGAAGAAAAAACGATCATCTTACCATATGGAATCGAAGAAAAAGGTTCTACAAAATAAGACGGTTGAGTTAGCGTTCAAAAGATTTATTTCTTAAAAACGATGATCAAAGTGGCTGAAATGACAAAAAGTTCATTTCAGCCACTTTTTTGTGTGAAAATAGAAGTGGGTTTCTGCTGTTTCCATAAAGAAAAACAAAAAAATGAGTCTGATTTTGACGTGTTTGATCAAAATCAGACTCATTTTATTTTGAGAAAGAGTAGTTACCTTAGACTTTTTTAATCGTCGTCTTTGTCGTCATCTTTGTTCTGTGGATTTTCACGTTCAAATGTGCCGACAGTGTTCCAGTAATCTTTATAGTTCTCATCCGTTCCACCTACACCAAATTTGAAGGTGCTTTTCTCAGGACCGTCTTTTGCCCAAAGTGATTCGACAGTTTTGCTCGGTGTATTGATGGATCTGCGGTCAACTGTTACTTTTCCAGGTAATTGTCCTGTAAAGGCAGCGACATCTTCTTTCTTCACATCAGAAGCGAGTGAGAATTTCTGATCAGTACCGAAAATCGACGGGTTGACTTGATACACTTGATTGATCAAGTTTGCGAGATATTTTGAAGAACGGAATCTCGCTTGAGAATCCATTCCGGTGTTATCGTCGTGTCCAGCCCAGCTACTGATCGTGATAGACGGTGTGGAAACAACTAACCAAGAATCACGGAATTCATTCGTTGATCCAGTCTTACCGATCCAGTCCGCTTGACCTAAACTTCCATTAAGGCTAGAGATATCATCTTTGAATGGTGTAGTGATCTTTTCATCGATGACGCTACGCATCATGTCATTGACGATCGAAGCAGCCGCTTCAGAAAAGACACGTACTGGTTTGTGTTCGTGCTGATAAATGACATTTCCATCGTTATCAGTGATCGAATCAATGATATATGCTTGCTGGAATTCACCATTGTTTGCTAATGTTTGGAAGCCATTGGTTTGTTGAAGCGTCGTTACATCAACTGTTCCAAGTGGTGCAGATTCAACGCCCCAGTTGGCATTTGTTGGATAGTTCATTTTTGATAAATATGTTTCATATGCGTATTGCTTTGAGCCACCATTATTCAAAACGTCTTGATATAAGTGGTAGGCAGGAATATTGTTCGACCATTCCAATGATTCACGCACTGTTTGGAAGGTATTTGAACCTTTGTTTGTCGCATTAACGATGTCTTCACCGGCATTCGCGCCTTCTTGCCAAGTGGTTTCATAATCAGAAACACGTGATTCAGAACCAACTAAGCCCATATCGATCGCTGGACCATAAACGAGCATCGGTTTGATCGATGAACCTGCTTGTCTTTGAGTATCAAAAGCATGATTATTTTGATTCAATGCATAATTACGACCACCGACAAAACCATACACGCGGCCTGTTTTATTGTCCATCAGAACGTTACCAGTCTCAACAGGAGTACCTCTTCCGTCATCAAGTAAGTAACCAAAATTGGCAACGCCTGCTTGCATCGCTTCATAGATGTCTTTGTCGATCGTTGAATGGATCGTGTAGCCTTGATTTTGGATCGTTTGTTCTGCGCGTTGATAGTATGCATTGTAGACATCTGCATCAGAAAGATCTGCTTCGTCTTTTTCTCCTAATTGTCTCGCAATGATATCTGTCGCAGCATTCATCACTGTGTAATATAAGAAGTCGCGGTCACTTTGTTCTGCCACTTGTTGACCTAAGAAATCTTGGGTTAAGTCATAGGCTTTTGCTTCTTCATATTCTTCTTTCGTGATTTGGTGTTCACGGTACATGCTAAATAGCACGATGTCTTTTCTTTCTAAACCAGCAGATAGGTCTTCTTTCAATGCCCCTGTATTTGTGTACGGGCTGTAAGTGATCGGACTTTGTGGTAAGCCTGCGATAAATGCGGCTTGCGGTAAAGATAAATCACTCGCATTGACGCCGAAGATCCCTTGTGCAGCTTCTTGGACACCGGCAATATTTTGTCCTTTATTGTTTCTTCCAAAAGGCGAGACATTCAAATAAGTTGAAATAATCTCATCTTTTGTAAAGTGCTTCTCGACTTGAGCAGCTAACAAAATCTCATTTGCTTTACGTTTGAAGGTTGTTTCATCAGTCAAGATCTGTTGTTTCACTAACTGCTGTGTCAGTGTCGATCCACCGGATGAACCAATCCCAGTTGCTTCAGAGAAGAGCGCTCGGATCACTGCTTTAGGAACATAGCCTTTATGCTCTTCGAAATATTCATCTTCTGTGCTGATGATCGCAGATTTTAAATAAGGAGACATTTGATCTGAAGGCACAGTTGTACGCATCAAATCAGTTTGGATCGTCGAAATCTCTGTATTGTCAGCATAGACAAGTTTTGATGTTTCGGTTATATTGCCTAGCTCAGATTGTAACTCAGATTTGGAAGGAAGCTTTGTATCTTCAACTAGATACGCAAAATAGCCGGCGCCAACTCCCACACCTAATGCAGCGAATAGAATGATAAGAACCATGATAAAAACGGTTAATGATTGAAAAACGCGAAAAATGACCTTAGGAACAAACCACTTTTCTTTTGTTCGTCGTGCTTGTTTTCTTCGTGTATTATTACGTGGCAAAGGTTTCACCTCAACTAATGGTTTTATTTCGCTAATTATAGCAAATAATAGAACAAAAAAACAGACATGGCTTTTTTTCTGCTATTTTCGAATACTGATTTTGAGAAAATATTAATGAATACCATGGTTATTTTACTTATGCTCCGAGCAATGGACAGTTTTCAAACTTTTCTTTCAAATCAGTTTCAGTTAAGATAAAAGTAGAGTGAGAAAATCCATTCACTGAGCGACCAGCCGAGAGGGCTTTATAGGAGGTAACACGATGTTATTAGGTTCACATGTCAGCATGAGCGGTAAAAAGATGTTATTAGGTGCAGCAGAAGAAGCAGCGAGTTATGGGGCTTCTACATTTATGATCTATACGGGGGCACCACAAAATACCCGAAGAAAATCAATTGAAGAAATGAATATTGAAGCTGGAACAAAATATATGGAAGAAAATGGTCTGACAAATATAGTAGTCCATGCACCGTATATCATCAATTTAGGAAATACAACCAAACCAGAGATGTTTCCTTTTGCTGTCCAGTTTTTAAGAGAAGAGATCGTTCGAGCGGAAGCATTAGGTGCTACTCAGATCACTTTACATCCAGGTGCCCATGTCGGTGCTGGTGCAGAGGCAGGGATCGCAAGGATCATTGAAGGCCTAAACGAAGTCTTGACGAAAGAACAGACCGCTCAGATCGCTTTGGAGACGATGGCGGGAAAAGGTACAGAGATCGGCCGTACATTTGAAGAATTGGCACAGATCATTGATGGCGTGACATTGAATGAAAAACTGTCAGTGACCTTTGATACATGCCATACCAACGATGCCGGTTATGATGTGGCAAACGATTTTTATGGCGTAATGGAAACGTTCGATAAAGTAATCGGCTTAGATCGTTTAAAAGTCTTACACATCAATGATTCAAAAAATCCACAAGGTTCACATAAAGATCGCCATGCCAATATTGGATTTGGTACGATCGGCTTTGACGCCTTGAATAAAATCGTCCATGAGCCGATGTTCAAAGATGTTTCAAAGATCCTTGAAACACCATATGTGGGTAAAGATAAAAAATTAGCCTATGCGCCTTATGGCAAAGAAATCGCAATGTTCAAAGCTGAAAGCTTTGATCCGGAAGTATTCCCAGAATTATTAGCAGATGTAGAAGCCTGATCAGTCAGTAAAGTGTAATCTTACTGGAAAAAGTTCAGACAAAGAAAAAAGCCTAGGTAACCAAAAATGTCTAAACATATTTTTGGCTATCTAAGCTTTTTTTATTTAGTTTAAAAACAGCTGATCAAGACAACTCTTGTAATCGTTCGGCATAGCGTTTATTTCCCTTATAAAGATCCACGATCGTCCAAGCGAGTAAAGCGAGAACAGCCACGATGATGATGTAAGCGATCCGATCAGCAAGGGCGATAGACGCACTGGAAGCTTGATCGCCGAAAAAGGCTTCGATTTGTCCAGGGAGACCACGTAAGTTTAGGTACGTCAAACTGATAACGGAAAACCAGCCGAGTATTTTGACGATGAGTGAATTTTTGAAACGATTGCCCATTTCTGCTTGGCTGTTAGTCATCATCAATAAAGGAATCATTGAAAAAGGTAAAGCAAAGGCTAAGAAAACTTGAGATTCATTCATTAGATTGTTCAATGCTGTATGTTCTTCGATCGTACCTTTTGAGCTGGTGAACAAGACACAAAGAAGTACTGGGATGACGGATAATAGTCGAGTCACTAAGCGACGCAACCAAATCGGCATACGCATATGGATAAAGCCTTCCATGATGACTTGTCCAGTCAAGGTACCGGTAATCGTTGAATTTTGACCGGAAGCAAGCAGTGCCACTGCGAATAAGGTCGATAAAATCCCGGATTTTGCTACGGCGATCAAGACACCGTTACTCATGGCAGAAGGATCAGAGAGTGCTTCATACAAGCCGAAGAATGATGGGTCTTGTACGGCGCCAGTTTTAAAGACCGCAACCCCCATGATCAACAGTAAAGCATTGACAACGAAAGCCATTGTCAATTGAATATTTGAATCCCAAGTGGAGAAACGGACGGCTCTTGCAATATCTTCTGGATCTTTTCGATCGATCTCTCGTGTTTGAGAAACAGCAGAATGTAAATAAAGATTGTGGGGCATCACTGTCGCACCGATGATCCCTAAAGCGCCTGTCAAGGGTGTTTCTCCGCCGATTTTTGGTTCTTCCGCAAATGTTTGGCTGTTAGGAATAAATCCTTTGAACAAACTAGCCCAATCAGGATTTGAAAGAGCGACTTGATAGACAAAGACAAACAGGATAACGAAAATCAAACAAACGACTAATGCTTCGATTTTCCGAAAACCGATCTTTGTCAAAAGGAGCAAGACAAAGACATCCAAAACAGTAATAAAGACAGCGATTGCCAAAGGAATATCAAACAATAAATAAAGAGCGATTGCGGCACCGATGACTTCGGCGATATCTGTAGCCATGATCGCTAACTCTGTTAAAATCCAGAGAATGACGCCTAATGTTTTGCTTGTCCGAGCGCGTATCGCTTGTGCCAAATCCATTTGGCTAACGATCCCAAGTTTGGCAGCCATATATTGTAGCAACATGGCAATCAAACTGGACATCAGGATGACTGACATCAATAAGTATTGAAAATTTTGTCCGCCGGTGATCGAGGTTGACCAATTGCCGGGGTCCATATAACCGACTGCGACGAGTGCGCCGGGGCCGGAATAAGCAAGCAAAGTCCGAAAGAAACTTTTTCCTTTTGGCACTTTGACTGTGCCGTTTACTTCTGAAAGGGATAACCCATTAGTATGTTCGATCCATTTATGATTCTTTTCGTGATTCTTCAAAGGAAAACCACCTTTCTATTTCTTTTCGAATTCATTCTACACCCAGAAACAAAAAAATAAAAGAAAAAAATTCGGTTAACCTAAAAATTAAATGTGGCTTACTTTCTAAATCAGGTCTTTTTGGATAATCATGAAATAAAAATGACTTTTTTTACATATTATTAAGAAAACGCCTTTCTTTTTTTTGTAAGTTTTAGTAGAATGTATCATTGAGAGCAATTAGGAAAAGGAAAGGAGAGATTTACATGGTATCAACAGGAATCGTTGTACTTATTGCAGTTATTGCATTATTAATCGGCGCAGTCGGTGGATTCTTTCTTGCGCGTAAATATATGAAAGATTACTTAGAAAAAAATCCTCCCGTTAATGAGGAAATGTTAAGATCAATGATGATGTCTATGGGGCAAAAACCATCTGAAAAGAAAATTCGTCAGATGATGCAACAGATGAAGAACCAAGGGAAGAAGTAGGTTCTTGACCGACAACATCAAAAAGCGGGCTGATTGATTTCAGCTCGCTTTTTTCTTTTTCTCAAAATGAGAAAAGCGCATTCATTTACGCCGTTAAGCAATTATTTTATAAAAGTATGATGATCAGATTTTTTCGATTGTGATCAACGATATCAGAGGACGCAATTCGACCTCTGAAGTAAAATGAAATTTTTAGGAGTTAGAAGGAGGAAATATATGTCGATTTTCAGAAAATTGGGTTGGTTTTTTAAACAAGAGAAAAAGCACTATTTGATTGGCGTATTTTCTTTGTTCGCGGTCGCATTAGTGCAATTGATCCCACCTAAAGTCATTGGGATCATCATCGATGAGATCGCCGATCAAAACATCTCGATGCAAATCATTTCATTGTGGATCGGGGTACTGATCGTAGCTGCTTTTTTACAATATTTATTCCGCTATATTTGGCGAATGAACATTTGGGGAAGTGCAGCAAGACTTGAAAAAGAATTACGTCAACGCCTATTTGCCCATTTTACTCGAATGGATAGTTTGTTCTATCAAAAATACAGAACAGGCGACTTGATGGCCCATGCGACAAATGACTTGAACGCCATCCAAAATGTGGCAGGTGCTGGGATTTTAACATTTGCAGATTCAGTGATCACTGGCGGGACGACGATCATTGCGATGGTTCTATTCGTTGATTGGCGTTTGACACTGATTGCCTTGATCCCATTGCCTTTACTGGCGGTCACTTCAAGGATCTTAGGTTCAAAATTACATGATGCTTTTCGTGATTCACAAGAAGCATTTTCAAGTATCAATGATAAAACGCAAGAAAGTATCACAGGTATCAAAGTGATCAAAACGTTTGGACAAGAAAAACAGGACTTGGAAGACTTCCAAGAAAAAATCGATGATGCCATCAAGAAAAATAAGCGTGTAAACTTTTTAGATGCGCTTTTTGATCCATTCATCACATTGATCATTGGCTTGTCTTATGTGGCGACGATCATTTTAGGTGGACGTTATGTACTGAATGGTACGATTTCAATTGGGCAGATGGTTTCTTTTATCAGTTATATCGGGATGCTTGTTTGGCCAATGTTTGCCATCGGACGTTTATTCAACGTGTTAGAACGTGGGAATGCTTCCTATGATCGTGTCAATGAGTTATTGCATGAAAAAACACATATCGTCGAAAAAACTGGGGCAGAAAGCACACCCGCTAAAGGGGAGTTGAATGTTGCAATCACGCAATTTACTTACCCTGACGATAAACAACCAGCGTTAGAACACATCAAATTTGCGATCAATGAAGGAGACACGTTAGGGATCGTTGGTAAAACAGGAGCCGGCAAGACTACGATCATCAAATTATTGATGCGCGAATATGACCATTATCAAGGAGAAATCAAGTTTGGCGGACGAACAATCAAAGACTACTCCTTGGATGCGTTATTACGCTCGATCGGTTATGTACCACAAGATCATTTCTTGTTTTCGATGACGATCTTAGATAATGTCCGATTCTCCAATCCACAAAAATCACCAGAAGAAGTGGAAGAAGCAGCGGAATTGGCGTATATCAATAAAGAGATCAAAGGTTTACCAGAAGGTTATCAAACCATGGTCGGTGAACGTGGCGTTTCTCTGTCTGGTGGACAAAAGCAACGTTTGTCGATCGCTCGTGCATTGATCCAAAGTCCAGAATTATTGATTTTGGATGACGCACTATCTGCTGTCGATGCAAAAACAGAAGAAGCGATTTTGCGTAACCTTAAAGCAGAACGGAAAAACAAAACAACGATCATTGCCGCGCATCGTTTAAGTAGTGTCATGCACGCCAATGAAATCATCGTTATCGATCACGGACGGATCGTTGAACGTGGGACACATCAAGAATTACTAGCTCTTGGTGGTTGGTACGAACAAATGTGGCAGAAGCAACAATTAGAAGCAAAAATTGAAGGAGGCGGTGAATAATGGAAGATCAATATCAGTCAGAATGGTCAAAATCCATGACCTTCAAAGAACAAGCCTCGATCATCAAACGTTTGATGCACTTTGCGAAACCTTTTCGCTCGACATTCATCATTGCAATTTTATTTGCTTTCGCACTGTCAGTCATCAATGTTCTTTTGCCGAGGATCATCCAAACATTCATGGATGAGCATTTAGCCAAGCAGTCAGCGACAACTCAAGTCATTCTTTTCTTTGCTGGGTTATATCTTTTTGGGGTCATTGTCAAAAGTATCATTTGGTTTTTCCAATGGTATTTATATTCGATGGCTTCATTGAAGACGTATCAGCATATCCGTGTGAAGTTATTTGAGAAACTTCATACGTTAGGTATGCGTTACTTCGATCAAACACCCGCAGGTTCCACTGTATCTCGTGTGACGAATGATACTGAGACACTTTTTGAATTTTGGTATGTCTTTCTAATGGTTTTAACAGGTATTTTTGCGGTCGTCTCCTCATTTATCGCAATGTTTCAGATCAATGAAAAAATCGCGTTATGGTGCTTGATCTTCTTGCCGATACTTGGTGTAGTGATTTGGTATTATCAAAAATTCAGTTCAAGGATCTATCGCAATATGCGTGAACGTTTGAGTCAATTGAATACAAAATTGAATGAATCGATCTCTGGGATGCGTATCATCCAACAATTCCGTCAAGAATCACGTTTGGCAAAGGAATTTGAGGAAGTCAATGAAGAATATCTTGCGACACGCTATGCCATGATCAAGACAAACTCGATTCTTTTGAGTCCGATCATCAGTTTTCTATATGCCTTAGCGATTGCTTTGACATTGACCTTATTCGGACTTGATGCATTGAATTCACCAGTTGAAGTCGGTTTGATCTTTGCCTTCACGACGTATGTGCAAGGATTTTTTAACCCGATGTCACAAATGATGGACTTCTTGAGTGTCTTTACAGACGGAACGGTCGCGGGTAGTCGTATCTTGAAGATCATGGATACGGAAGAATATGCCCCACAGCAAAACGAAACAGCGGATCGTACAATCACTGCTGGGAAGATCGAGTTTCGTAATGTCAGCTTTTCTTATGATGGAAAAAACAATGTATTGAACAATATCTCATTTGTTGCAAATCCAGGAGAAACAGTCGCATTAGTCGGTCATACTGGAAGTGGGAAAAGTTCGATCATCAATGTGCTGATGCGATTTTATGAGTTTTATGAAGGGCAGATTTTGATCGATGATCATGATATTCGTGAATATCCAATCGAGGAATTACGGAAAAAAATGGGCTTAGTTTTGCAGGATGCTTTCTTATTTTATGGTGATATTGCAGGGAATATCCGTATGATGGACCCCGATATCACAGATGAGCAAATCAAAGCGGCTGCGGAGTTTGTCCAAGCGAATCAGTTCATCGAAGAATTGCCAAAAGGGTATCACTCAAAAGTGATCGAAAGAGGAGCGAGCTATTCGAGTGGTCAACGTCAATTGATTACGTTTGCGCGAACGATTGTTACTGACCCTAAAATCTTAGTCCTTGATGAAGCGACAGCGAATATCGATACGGAAACAGAAGTGTTGATCCAAGAGGGGCTTGCAAAAATGCGCCAAGGACGAACGACGATTGCCATCGCCCATCGACTGTCAACGATCCGCGATGCCGAATTGATCCTTGTCTTAGACAAAGGCCATATCGTGGAACGCGGCAACCACGAAACACTATTAGCTGAAGAAGGGCTATACGCCGATATGTACAAATTACAAAGTGAATAATAGCAGAACTGAAGTTTTTGTATATCACCGATCAATCAGGTGAAGAAAAATCAGTCAATGCTGACAAACAAGCTGCATCCTCCGAAAAATTTTTACGTTTTTGGAGGGGACAGCTTGTTGTTCTTTTATCATTCCTTATTTTGATAGTGAAGTGATAGCTTCTGAGTACACACGTAAAAATATTTTTGGAAATAGTAGAACAACAAAAAAGAAAGCGTTGACATTTTGAAAATAGTTCGCTAATATGAAGAAAAGAATATAATGTTGGATAGTGATTGCATTACGCAAGCTAAACCTAATTAGTCACCATGAATAGACGCCATGGCCGACTTTTTGGGTTTTTTTGTTTTTATTGGGAGTGACAATCATAGAAAGGGGATATTATGCGGATTGAAAAAATTCTAAATAATAATGTCGTTGTCACAAGGGATAAGTTGAATCGAGAAATGATCGTCATGGGAAAAGGATTAGCATTCAAAAAAAAGATTGGTGATTCGATTTCAGAAACGTGTGTCGATAAGGAATTTTATTTGACAGATGATGGACTGTCTAGGCATTTTCAAAAATTAGCAGAGGATATCCCCATGGAATATCTCGAACTATCCTACGAAATCATTGAGTATACGAAAGAAACCCTTGATGTGACGTTGAATGAGTCAATCTACATTTCGTTGACCGACCATCTATACAATGCGATCAAACGTTATAAGACAGGGGTCGGGTTATCCAATGTTTTACTTTATGATATCAAGCAATTATTTCCTAGAGAATATCAAATAGGTAAAAAAACGATCGAAAAAGTCCACCATAAATATGGCTTTGATTTATCTGAAAACGAAGCAGGGTTCATTGCGCTTCATTTAGTCAATGCCCAATCTGAGCAAGACCGTATGAATAATATGTACCAGTTTACGAAAACCATTCAAGATATTTTGAATATCGTTCGCTATTATTATCAAACACCATTCGATGAAGAATCGATATATTTTTTCCGTTTTGTGACACATCTGCGTTTTTTTCTGAATCGTGTCATGAATACCTCTCTTACCCATGAGGGGGAAGTCGAAGAAGAGCTGATCCAGATGATCCAGCGAAAATACCAGACTGCTTCAGGTTGTGTGGATAAAATCGCTTTATTTTTAGAGGAAACATTCAATTATCATATGTCTGACGATGAAATTGTCTACTTAACGATCCATTTGGCTCGTTTAGCAGATAATGATCATTTGAAAAATCATTAAAAGGAGGAACGGATTTTTTATTGAGGAAGTAACAAAGGATAGTGACATTCAGTTGGCTAAACCTTCAATCAAACAATTGGAGGAAGAAAACATGGGAAAATATCAAGACTTAGCAAAAGAAATCGTCAAATATGTTGGCGGCAAAGAAAATATCAGTAGTTTGACGCATTGTGTGACTCGTTTACGGTTCCGATTAAAAGACGAGAGCAAAGCGGCAGATGAAGTATTGAAGAATATGGATGGTGTCGTGACCGTAATGAAAAGCGGGGGGCAGTATCAAGTAGTCATTGGTAATCATGTGCCAGACGTATATGCAGACGTATTGAGTGTGGCAGGCATTTCTGAAGATGCCGAATTAGCCCCTGCCAAGGGGAATATCTTAAATCGCTTGATCGATATTCTAAGTGGCTGTTTCCAACCATTCTTAGGGGCATTAGCAGCTGCTGGTATGGTCAAAGGGTTGAATGCCTTATTCGTTTTCTTAGGACTTTATGAACAGACTTCTGGAAATTATATCATGCTGAATGGGATCGGCGATTCAATCTTTTATTTCATGCCCGTCATTTTAGGTTATACAGCAGCCAAAAAATTCAAATTGAATCCAATGGTCGGGATCGTGATCGGTGCAGCCCTTGTCTATCCGACGGTTCAAGGACCCGTATTACAAAGTAGCTTTGAAGCAGCAAATCAAGGGGCAGCCGCACCATTTAGTCTTTTAGGTTTACCAGCCTATGAGAGCTTCTTAGGTATCCCATGGGTGGGCGCTTCTTATACATCCAGTGTCGTTCCCGTCATCTTTATTATTGCATTTGCCGCACAAGTCCAAAGATTGGCGAAGAAAATCGTGCCAACAGTTGTTCAAACGTTCGTTGTGCCATTTATGGTCTTATTGATTGCATTACCGATTGGCTTTTTAGTTATCGGCCCAATCGTTAGCTTATTGACAGACTGGTTAAGTGCTGGTTTCGAAGCGTTGATGGCTTTTTCACCTGCCCTTTATGGTGGTGTTCTTGGCTTCTTCTGGCAAGTATTGGTCATCTTTGGTTTACATTGGAGTATCATTCCTTTAGCAATCATGCAGTTGGCACAAAACGGCTCAAGCCAAATGTTAGTAGCTGTTTATGGGGCAAGCTTCGCTCAGACCGCAGTTGTGTTAGCGATGTATTTCAAATTTAAAGATAAGAAAATGAAAGCTTTATGTATGCCTGCGTTTATCTCAGGAATCTTTGGCGTCACAGAACCAGCAATCTATGGGATCACACTCCCTAAAAAAATGCCGTTTATCTATTCAATGATCGGCGGCTCACTTTCTGGAATCTTCCTTATGATGAGTGGTACCACAGGCTACACAATGGGTGGCTTAGGTATTTTTGGGGTAGTCAACTTCATTGATGGAAGTGATGCAAGTGGGATGTACAATGCCTTTATTGGTATCGCGATTGCTGCAGTCATTGGTTTTACTTTGACGTTCTTATTCTGGAAAGATACGGAAGAAGTCGTGGCTGAGAAAAAAGAAAGTAAAATCAAAGAAATCGTTAAAACACCGATTCAAGGCGGGATTGCTTCATTAAGTGAAGCAAAAGACCAGGCATTTGCCAAAGGTGCGTTAGGTCGCGGCATCTTGATCTACCCAGAAAAAGGCGAAGTCGTGGCACCATTTGACGGAACTGTGATGACCTTATTCCCATCAAAACATGCGATCGGTTTAGTTTCCGCAAGTGGTTTAGAGCTGTTGATCCATGTCGGTTTAGATACGGTACAATTACAAGGAAAGCATTTTGAAGCATTTGTGAAACAAGGGGATTCGGTGAAACAAGGGGACGTCTTATTGCGTTTTGATATCAATGCAATTGAAAGTGAAGGATACAGTGTAGAAACCCCTGTCATTATTACAAATTCAGCAGATTATCTAGATATCGTCGAGAATCAATCGAAGATCGTGACAAGTGGGGATGAGTTGATCACCGCCCTGACATAACTGAGTAAAAAGCCTATAAAATCAAGGTTTTATAAGGGATGAATGAAAGACACCAAGCATTTTTCCACAGATGATCATGTTCGGAAGGTCTCTCTCCGAGAAGTAATCCGTAACATCCGAGGAACTCCCTCATGATTTGGATGTTACGGTTTTTTCTGAGGAAGTCATTTATTCGTTGCTAAAGGAGTTGCTTTTCAGCTTGGCACACGACCTAATCACCTGGCTCGAGTGGATCAGTGAAGAGTTCTTCTTTCATGATCGACGAGCTGATTTGGCGGGTGTCGACTTTTTGACCGACTTCAATCAAATAATCGAGGTTTTCGCGGTAGTGTTCAGCGAAGACACAACTATACAGAACATCCAACAAATAGGAAATCGACGTATTGATCGTGAAACTACTGATCTTTGAGTACAACCGTTCTCGTGTGGTCAACCGCAGCACGACGTCACTTGCTGTTGATAAGCTCGACTCACCAATGCTTGTCAACGATAAAATCGGCACATGCTTTTCCTTCAATATTTCAGCAGTCCGCAACATCATCTGATTTTCACCAGTATAAGAGATCAAGATCGCACAGTTCTCAGGCTGACAATTGTAGGCGTCATAATAAGACTCGCCAGAAGTCGGAACAATGGTCACTTCCTGCTTGATGCGATTCATCTTCAATTTGAATGATTGAGCGATCAGTGTGTTGGTATCACTAGAAAATAAAACGATCTTATTGGAACGTAACAAAAGCTGTTTGGCTTGTTGGAGATCATCATGCAGCAACAACGATAAGGTGTCTTGGATCGTCATTCGTTCAAGGGATGCAATTCGATTGGCGATCGTCATGATTCCCTCATTTTCGGAAAAAGGGAGGTTGGCATCTACTTCTTGAAAATTCCCTTGAAGGTATTCGGTTTCGGCAATGAACGCATCTCTAAAATCGACCCACCCGTGAAACCCCATTTTTTTAGCGATCCGAATCAACGTAGAAGGATGGACGTAACAAGTCGCTGCAATTTGTTGAATTGTTTGATCGGCTAACGTTGTTTCATTTGTTTGAAGAAAGCGAATAACTTCACTTTCTGAAGGTGAGAAGTTGATTTGTTTGAGCTTTTCCTTTAATAGCATGATTTTATCCTCTTTTTTACGTTTTTATGAAAAATATGTAAAATAATTGTAAACGGTATTATTCGGTGTGTCAATAAAAGGAATCCCCTAATTTAGGAGTCTATCTTTTGAGGTTATGTAATATAAAATGTTGGTTAATCAAATATTTTCTCCGTAGATCAGTATTCTGTTATGCGCAATAAATTTACAAATAATCGCAAGATAATCGCTCGTTTTGTAAATGAATATGCAAAGTAATTAAAAAGTATTGTGTCTTTTATTTACAAAAATGATAATAGAGTTGTAAAAAAGAAGAAGGAGTGAGGATATGAATCAAGGAATCAAGATTGCGACAATTGGTGGCGGAAGTAGCTACACACCAGAGTTAATGGAAGGATTTATCAAACGTTACGATGAATTGCCGATTCGTGAGATCTGGTTAGTTGATGTTGAAGCTGGTCGTGAAAAATTAGCGATCGTCAGTGAAATGGCTCAACGGATGTGGGATGCTTCTCCTTACGACGTGAAAATCTACGCAACGTTAGATCGTGAAGAAGCGTTGAAAGATGCTGACTTTGTCACCACACAATTTCGCGTCGGTCAGTTAGATGCTCGTGTGAAAGATGAACGTATTCCTGCTTATTACGGCATGTTGGGACAAGAAACGAATGGTGCAGGCGGCATGTTCAAAGCGTTTCGTACGATCCCGATCATTTTAGCAGTCGTAGAAGATATGAAACGTCTTTGTCCGAATGCTTGGTTGATCAACTTTGCCAATCCAAGTGGTATGGTGACTGAAGCAGTCGTTCGTTATGGAAAATGGGATAAAGTCATTGGTTTATGCAATGTTCCAGTCATGGCGATGATGACAGAACCGGTGATGATCAGTGAAAAGAAAGAAGATTTGATCTATAAATTTGCTGGACTAAACCATTTCCATTGGCACAAAGTAGCGGATGCCAATGGAAATGATCGGACAGGAGATCTGATCGAACAACTTTATGCCGAAGATAATGGATTACCAAAAAATATTTTCGATGTACCATTTTTCAGAGAGCAACTTGACCAAATGCAAATGATTCCTTGTGGGTATCATCGCTATTACTATCGTGAAGAAGAAATGTTGGCTCATGCGTTAGAAGAATACCGCACGATCGGCACTCGGGCACAGCAAGTCAAACAAACAGAAGCAGAGTTGTTTGAACTTTACAAAGACCCACAACTTGATCACAAACCAGAACAATTACAACAACGAGGCGGTGCCTATTATTCGGATGCGGCATGTGAAACGATTGCTTCGATTTACGGCAATAAAGAAACCCAAATCGTGGTCTCAACGAAAAACAATGGCGCGGTTCCTGATCTACCAGCGGACTGTGTAGTCGAAGTAACAGCCTATGTAGGAGCGCAAGGAGCAAGGAATGTTGCATTTGGATCATTACCACCAGCTGAACGTGGCTGGTTACAAGTGATGAAAAACATGGAATTGCTGACGATCGAAGCTGCTGTCACAGGTGATTATGGCACGGCATTACAAGCCTTTACGATCAATCCGTTGGTTCGTTCTGGCGCAACAGCAAAACGTATGATGGATGAGTTGTTTATTGCTCACCAAGAGTATTTGCCACAATTTAAAGAAGCAATCGATCGCTTGATTGCAGAAGGTATCGAAGTACAAGATGAACTGGCAAGAGAATTGTCAGAAAAACGTGTAGTGGAGGAAGTGTAACGATGGGATTTAGAAAAGACTTTTTATGGGGTGGCGCAACAGCTGCCAATCAATGTGAAGGAGGATACGATGAAGGTGGGCGTGGTTTAGCGAATGTAGACGTCGTGCCAATCGGTCCAGATCGTTTTCCGGTGATCACTGGGCAACAAAAGATGTTTGAATTTGATGATGAACATTTTTATCCAGCAAAAGAAGCAATCGATATGTATCATCGTTACAAAGAAGATATCGCTCTTTTTGCAGAAATGGGCTTTAAAACGTATCGTCTATCGATTGCGTGGAGCCGAATTTTTCCAATGGGTGATGAGAAAGAGCCAAATGAAGAAGGCTTGAAATTCTATGAAGATGTCTTTAAAGAATGCCAGAAATATGGGATCGAACCATTAGTAACCATCACACACTTTGATTGTCCAATGCATTTGATCAAAGAATATGGCGCATGGCGTTCAAGAGAATTAGTTGGTTTTTATGAAAATCTTTGTCACGTGATTTTTAACCGCTACAAAGGATTAGTGAAATACTGGTTGACGTTCAATGAGATCAACATGATTTTACATGCACCATTCATGGGTGCTGGTTTGTATTTTGAAGAAGGCGACAACGTCGAACAAATCAAATATCAAGCTGCCCATCATGAATTGCTAGCGAGTGCAATCGCCACAAAGATTGCTCATGAAGTTGACCCTGAAAATAAAGTCGGTTGTATGTTAGCGGCGGGAGCTTATTATCCTTACTCATGCAAACCAGAAGATGTCTGGGCATCACGCCAAGCAGACCGTGAAAACTATTTCTTTATCGATGTACAATCAAGAGGGGAATACCCTGCGTATGCGCTAAAAGAAATGGAGCGACAAGGAATCGAGATCAAGATGGAACCAGGAGATTTAGAATTATTGAAACAACATACGGTTGATTTCATTTCGTTCTCTTATTATTCTTCTCGGGTCTCAACAACAGATCCTAAACTACTCGAACAAACAGCCGGAAATATTTTTGAATCAACGAAAAATCCTTATTTAGAAGCAAGTGAATGGGGCTGGCAAATTGATCCACTAGGGTTGCGTGTAACATTGAACGATATTTACGATCGTTATCAAAAACCATTGTTTATTGTCGAAAATGGGTTAGGTGCTGTGGATACTCCAGATGAGAATGGTTATGTTGTCGATGACTACCGCATTTCTTATCTTGCTTCACACATCCAAGCGATGAAAGATGCAGTTGAACTTGATGGTGTCGATCTTTTAGGTTACACGACTTGGGGTTGTATCGATCTAGTTTCTGCTGGAACTGGTGAAATGAAAAAACGCTACGGCTTTATCTATGTTGATCGTGACAATGAAGGCAATGGTACATTGAAACGAACAAAGAAAAAATCATTTGATTGGTACAAACAAGTGATTGCCTCAAATGGAGAAAACCTGGCGAACGAATAAGATGTAATGTTAAAGTCTATTGTTTTTGTCTATCGATTTCGAGTATAATATATCTATTCGAGACTCGTAGGCAGAACAATAGACTTTTTATGTGATTGGCTGTAAAGTAAGCTTACTTGATTTTTAAAACGGAGGAATCTACATATGTATGATGTAATCGTAATTGGCGCAGGCCCTGCTGGAATGACAGCTGCTTTATATGCTTCAAGATCAAACTTATCTGTAGCAATGATCGAACAAGGGGCACCTGGCGGACAAATGAACAATACCGCAGAAGTCGAAAACTATCCTGGATTTGACTCGATCATGGGTCCAGATCTTGCTTATAAAATGTATGAAGGTGTTTCACGATTCGGTACCGAAAACATCTATGGTATCGTCCAAGATATCAAAGATCATGGCAATTACAAAGAAGTCATTTGTGAAGACAAAAGCTATGAAGCAAAAACAGTGATCATCGCAACTGGTTGTATCCATCGTAAACTAGGTGTACCAGGCGAAGAAGAATATGCTGGACGTGGTGTATCTTACTGTGCAGTTTGTGACGGAGCTTTTTTCCGTAACAAACGATTAGTTGTGATCGGTGGTGGCGATTCTGCTGTAGAAGAAGCGGTATATTTGACACAATTTGCTTCAGAAGTCATCGTTGTTCATCGTCGTGACGAATTAAGAGCGCAAAAGATCATTCAAGATCGTGCATTTGCCAATGAAAAAATCTCTTTTGTTTGGGATACGATCACTGATGAAATCATCGGTAATGAGATGGTCGTGACTGGTGTCAAAGGCCACAATGCAAAAACTGGTGAACCAATCGAGTTAGCAGCAGATGGCGTGTTCATTTATGTTGGGTTAGATCCATTGACAGAACCTTTCCGTAAAGCGGGACTAACAAATGATGCAGGCTGGATACCAACTGATCAAGACATGCGCACGAATATGCCTGGTGTCTTTGCTATTGGCGATGTAAGAGAAAAAGACTTACGCCAAATCACCACAGCAGTTGGTGATGGTGGGATTGCGGGACAACAAGTTTATAAATACTTGGAATCTTTAGAAGAAACAAAAGCGTAATAAGGTGTCTGGAACAAAAATAAAATTCATTTTTGTTTCTAACTTTAAAACGGAATAAAAGGTGTTCCCAAAGTAACACCTTTGCAGATAAGCCATACCATGACCGAGATAGGAAACTATTCTGGCTCTTTGTCAATAAGGACTGATGAGTGCAATCAAGTGAAATCCGGAAGAAGAAGTGAACACTTCTTCTCCGGATTTTCTTCGTTATTTGACGTGAATGACTTGATTCGTCAAAAAGATTCGGATGCGCATGTTCTCAAATGATTTAAAGCCATAAGACACTCGTTTGAGTGTTTTGATGTGGGTGTTTTTTGCTTCAATTTTCCCATTAGAGTAAGGATAAATCAAAGAATGACGAATCCCTTCTTCATAGCTCAGAAGATTTTGTAGTTTTAGCCGAAATTCTTTATCTAATGTTTCTGGTAACTGATGCAAGAGAGTGAAAAATGACTCGTGGTCTTTGTCACGAAAGGCATCCGCTAGTTCATGGAACGCTTGATAGGCGACTTTCAAGGCAGTTGAAGCACTTAATAAACGGTCAAGCACCATGGCTTCTGTCAGGTAAGGATACTTTGGGGCACGAAAGCTACGCCAAGTTTTATATTCTGTGTGGTTGATATTCTTCCGATTTTTGGTGAGTAAGCGCCAATGGCTTTTTAATTTCCTTGGCATTGTCCGATTGCCCGAAGCAATCAGGCGTTTCATTTCACGGACACGAAAATCTTGGAACGCTTGATTCATGTGTTTGACCACATGAAAACGATCAATGACCAGTTTGGCATGAGGAAATACTTTTTTTGTTAGTTGAAAATACGCCGCATTCATATCAGTAACTAAATAGTCGACGTCAGATGGATTCACACATGTCTGGAAATAAGTGGTCAACCGAGACAATTTTCGAGTGGGTAAGATATCAACTAATTGCCCGGTTTCCCCATCGGCACAAATAAAA
Organism: Enterococcus sp. DIV1094; assembly: GCF_017316305.2. NCBI lineage: Bacteria > Bacillati > Bacillota > Bacilli > Lactobacillales > Enterococcaceae > Enterococcus > Candidatus Enterococcus mangumiae. The sequence goes on along the minus strand of NZ_CP147250.1, from coordinate 51,942 downwards.
CTCATCTTATCTTCTGAGGATACATGGGAACGAAATTCATCGACCATCAATACTTTGGGCAGGTGGCGCTTGGCTTGTTTTGGTAAATAGGTTTTTAACGACTTCAAAATACGCGTCACCGTTGGAATAGACACCTGGCAATGCTTTGCGATAAAAGATAAGGAGACCTTTTCGGTGAGTAAAGCAATGATTTTCATTTTTACATGCTCGGCAATCGAATGATTTGGCCGAACAAAATAGCTTTGGGCTGTCCAATGGGTATGGCAGTTTCTACAGTGATAACGTTGTTTCTTCAGCCGCATGATTAGCGGTAAATGGTTGAATTGATCGAAACGAATGCAGGTCATTTTCTTGCCATTTTTGACAATGACCGTTTTCCCCTTCGAATCTCTCACGGCAGAGCCACAAGTCAAACAAGCAGAAGTAGGAGGAGCTAACACTGCGTCAATAACTAAAGTATTGGTTTGATGGAACGTTTCGTAAGAAACATCTTGGATGGTTAAATATTTATCTGTTAATCGGAGCATTTTTTTGATAGAATTTTCCATAGAGCATATCGTCCTCTCAGTTGTTTATTTTGTGGTGATTTAATCATACTAGAGAACGATATGTTTTTTAATACCCAAAAAGAAAAAGTGGACTGACGAATCAGAATTGATTCATCAGTCCACTTTATTATAGAGCCACTATTCTCGGCTGGTAGGGCTTTTTTTATTAGCTTTTTCATCACCCAGATAAAAATGTGTTCCGGGCAAAGCGCTTCTTTCACAACCTTTTCTTATGCTTTGCTATCTAAAAAGAGAATGCTATACTTAGAAAGGAACATATTTTTAGAAAGAGGTGTCAGCTTCATGTCTTGGAAACAAGTTTACGAGCAATGGGCAACTGAAGAATCATTAGAAGAAAATTTAAAAAAACAATTAAAAGAATTAAGTGAAAATCCTGAAAAATTAGAAGATGCGTTCTACGCACCTTTGGAATTTGGAACAGCAGGAATGCGCGGGATCTTAGGTCCTGGTATCAATCGAATGAACATCTATACAGTACGTCAAGCCACAGAAGGACTTGCGCAATTTATGGATGAACAAGGAACAGAAACCAAAAAACGTGGTGTGGCAATTGCTTATGATTCACGCCATCAATCGCCAGAATTTGCGATGGAAGCGGCGAAAACTTTAGCACAACATGGGATTCCATCTTTTGTGTTTGAAAGCTTACGTCCAACACCAGAGCTTTCTTTTGCGGTTCGTCATCTTAACGCGTTTGCAGGGATCATGGTGACAGCTTCTCATAATCCTGCGGCATATAACGGTTATAAAGTCTATGGCGAAGACGGTGGACAAATGCCACCTGCTGATGCAGACGCATTGACAAAATATGTCCGCAACGTAAGTAATCCATTGAAAGTGGAAGTTTTAGCGGAAGAACAAGCAAAAAATAGTGATTTGATCACGATCATCGGCGAAGAAATCGATCAAGCATACTTGGAAGAAATCAAAGCAGTGACGATCAATCATGAATTAGTAGAAACATTAGGGAAAGAGTTGAAGCTAGTCTTCACACCGTTACATGGTACAGGCAAAATGTTAGGCGAGCGTGCGTTGACTCAAGCAGGCTTTGAACAATTCGTCTTGGTTCCTGAACAAGCGGTCGCTGACCCAGACTTCACTACCGTCAAATCACCAAATCCAGAAGAACACTCTGCTTTTGAATATGCGATCCGTCTAGGCGAAAAAGAAGGCGCAGACCTACTGATCGCTACTGATCCGGATGCCGATCGACTAGGTGCAGCTGTGCGCTTGCCAGATGGTTCGTATAAAGTGCTGACAGGAAATCAAATCGGTGCATTACTCGTTCAATATATTTTGGAAGCACATCTAGAAAAAGGAACGTTACCAGAAAATGCAGCAGTCTTGAAATCGATCGTTTCAAGTGAATTGCCAACAGCGATCGCCAAACATTACGGGGCAGAAATGATGAACGTCTTGACTGGCTTCAAATTTATTGCTGAAAAAATTCAACAATTTGAAGAGACAGACTCCCATACATTTATGTTTGGTTTTGAAGAAAGCTACGGCTATTTGGTCAAACCATTCGTTCGCGACAAAGATGCGATTCAAGCGCTATTATTATTAGCCGAAGTTGCAGCATTTTATAAAAAACAAGATAAGACGCTTTATGACGGCTTACAATCGATTTTTGAAACTTATGGCTACTATGCAGAAAAAACAATCTCAGTTACGATGAGTGGTCAAGAAGGTTCAGCGAAAATCGCCCAATTGATGGAGAAATTCAGAAACGATGCACCAACTGAATTTGCCGGAGCAAAAGTCTTACAAACAGAAGATTTCAAAGCACAAACAAGAACAGATGCAAATGGACAGACGGAAAAACTAACAACACCACCTTCAGATGTCTTGAAATACACATTGGAGGAAGATGGTTGGATTGCGATCCGTCCTTCTGGAACTGAACCAAAAATCAAATTTTATATTGGTGTCAAAGGTGATTCAAATGAAGCAGCCCAAGAAAAAATCTCTGCGTTTGAAGCCAGCATCAAATCAATGACAGAAGAATAAATAGTTGAGACTGACGAAAAAAGTGGTACACTTTAGTAGTCAGTCTTTTTGACGGAGGTGAAGCTGTTGGCAATCAATCAACACATACAAGTAGATAAAGTGAGTCAACTATTCAAAGTATTAAGTGATCCGACACGTTTGAATATTTTACTTTATCTAAAAGATGGAGAAAAGAATGTTACGTCGATCAGTCAAGCAGTTCAAATGGAACAATCGGCTGTGTCCCATCAGTTACGTTTACTGCGTGAAAATCATGTGGTGAAATCCCGACGTGAAGGGAAAACGATCCTTTATAGTCTAGATGACTTCCACGTTTTGGATATTTTAGAGCAAACGATCAAGCATGTAGCGCATCAAAAAAATTAACTTGATAAACGAAAAACAGGATTTGATCCACGCATCAGCGGATTCAAATCCTGTTTTTATCATCTAAAGAGAGTTGAACTATTTTTCTTCAGATGTTTCCGTGCCGTAATAGCTATGGTCTTCCAATTCCAACTCGTTTAATATCAATGAAGCTGTTTCTTCAATAGAAAGAGATGCGACATTGATGACCACACAACCTAATTTCTCATAAAGTTCATTGGCAAATTCAAGCTCTGCACGAATTTTTTCGATATCTGAGTAAGCAGTATCCGGGTTAAGACCATACGAACGCATCCGTTCTTTACGAATGTTATTTAAAATATCAGGATTATTTGTTAAACCAACAATTTTTTTTGGATCGATTTCCCACAACTGTTTAGGGATATGTGCTTGTGGAATCAGCGGTAGATTCGCAACTTTTAGATTCTTATTGGCTAAAAACAAACTTAATGGTGTTTTAGAAGTTCTAGATACACCAAGTAAGACGACATCGGCTTCTAAAAAACCACGAGGATCTTTGCCATCATCGTATTTCACTGCAAATTCCATCGCTTTGATGCGCTTGAAATAATTTTCATTCAAGAGATGAAGTGCCCCCGGTTGACGTGTCGGTTTGATGCCAGTCAAGCGCTCGATCTCGGCAATCGGAGGTGTCAATACATCAAAGCTGTATAACTTGTTTTTTTGACAAAACTCATTAGTCAGGTCGACTAATTCTTGATTGATCAAAGTATGAAGCACTAACGCTTTTTCTGCCAAGGCATCCGTTAGCGCACGCTGTAACGTATCCGGGTCTGTCACAAAAGTTCGTCGAAATAAACTAAATTCGATCGACGGGTATTGCGCCATCGTGGCTTGGGCTAATTTTGTCGCTGTTTCACCTGCGGAGTCTGAAATGACAAAGAAGGTAACGACTTCGTTTGATTCGGCAGTCATAAATAAAAAACCTCACTTGCTTTTTTTTTAGGTTTATTATACCATACTCAAGTATCCATACTTCGTAATCATTTTGATTTGGGGGATAATCATGAATAAACAAACATTGATCGAACAATCTTTAGAAACATTGAAAAATAACGGATTTAAATACACTAAAAAGCGGGAAGCATTGCTCGCTTATTTGATAAAACGCAATCGGTATGTCTCTGCAAAGGAAGTCTTTGATTATATGAGTCAGGAATTTAAAGGGGTCAGCTATGACACGATCTATCGTAATTTGCACGATTTTTCAGAGTTGGACCTTTTGGAAGAAACCGATTTAAATGGAGAGATGAAATTCCGTTTCCATTGTTGCCAAGGCGAGATCGGACACCATCATCACTTTATTTGTACCGTTTGTGGTGTGACAAAAGAAATCCATATGTGCCCAATGAATTACTTCGAAGAGCAATTAAGTGGATGTACCATTGAAGGGCATCGTTTTGAAATATTTGGTCGCTGTGAGAGCTGTCAATGATAATTTTCAATAAAATAACAATTGAATATTTAAAAAAATCATAAGATTCTCTTGACGGTCAAAACTGCATTAGCTATAATGTTTATAGAACAGTCTTGTTTCTTGAGATTAACATTTCAATAACAATTACGGTTACTTTTTAAGCTCGGAGGGAGGGAATTAATATGTCAAAAACAGTCGTTCGCAAAAACGAATCACTTGACGATGCTCTTCGTCGCTTCAAACGTTCCGTGTCAAAAGCGGGTACTTTACAAGAATCTCGTAAACGTGAATTCTACGAAAAACCAAGTGTAAAGCGTAAGAAAAAATCTGAAGCAGCTAGAAAACGCAAAAAATTCTAGTTCTTTGATGAATTGGAGTTGGTAGTGTGTCACTACTAAGTAGATTGAACGATGACATGAAGACAGCGATGAAAGCTAAAGATAAAGAATCTTTACAGGTGATTCGTATGATCAAGTCATCTATACAAAACGAGCAGATTAAAGAAGGTCACGACTTGACAGAAGAAGAAGAACTAACAGTGTTGTCTCGCGAAATGAAACAACGCCGTGATTCTTTGCATGAATTCGAGGAAGCTGGACGTGACGATTTAGCTGAAAAAGTGAAAAGTGAAATTGTGATAGTCGAAAAGTATATGCCAGAACAACTTTCTGAAGAAGAAATTCGACAACTTGTTCAAGAAGCGATCACGCAAACAGGTGCTTCATCTGTAAAAGAATTTGGTAAAGTCATGGGAGTTATCATGCCTAAAGTCAAAGGAAAAGCAGATGGAAACCAAGTCAATGCTATCGTAAAAGAACTATTGCAGTCTTAATCTTAGCAAATGAAACTACGGACATGAAAATGTCCGTAGTTTTTTTGTGTTTCTATGAGAAATTCTCAATAAAACAGTTTTTTTACTCATCATATAAAATTTTTGGAGTAATAAAGTACTGATTTTAATGTCTAGACCGCTTGATCAATCGTTGATTCTTATTTGTAACATCTTTTTGTAAAAACGTCGCATTTTATTCGCTATATAGTTTTTCGTGATTATGGTAGAATAGGGAGGAACGATTTGAAATAAAGGAGATGTCTATTTTTGACAGAAGAGTCTAGTTCTTTGGATATTAGATTAACAGCTGCTGATGATGTCAGTATGCTTTTAGGATCACATGATAAACATATCAAACTGATCGAAGAAACAACTGAAACGACGATCCATGCAAGAGGGGAAGTCATCCAGATCATCGGCGACGAAACCGATATTTCTTTGGCCGCTTCCGTGATTCGAACATTACAAGAATTGATCAAACGAGGAATCCATGTCAGTATGCCTGATGTAGTCACAGCATTAAAAATGGCGCAAAAAGGGACGCTGGATTATTTTGTTGAGATGTATGAACAAGAAATCGTCAAAGACCGGAATGGCAAACCGATCCGTGTCAAAAACAGCGGACAAAAAAAATACGTCGATTCTGTAGCAAAACATGATGTTGTCTTTGGTGTAGGACCAGCCGGCACCGGAAAAACATTTCTGGCTGTCGTACTAGCCATTGCTGCGTTGAAAAAAGGCGAAGTCCAAAAAATCATTTTGACTCGTCCAGCCGTTGAAGCAGGAGAGAATCTTGGTTTCTTACCAGGAGATCTAAAAGAGAAAGTCGATCCATACTTACGTCCTGTGTATGATGCTTTGTATCAAATTTTTGGATTGGATCATACGAATCGTTTGATGGAGCGAGGAATCATTGAAATCGCCCCAATTGCCTATATGCGTGGAAGAACCTTAGATGATGCTTTTGTCATTTTAGATGAGGCCCAAAATACGACGGTTGCCCAAATGAAAATGTTTTTGACTCGTCTTGGTTATCAGTCAAAAATGATCGTCAATGGGGATACGAGCCAGATCGATTTGCCAAAAGGGACAATGAGTGGATTGATCCATGCTGAACGAACACTCAAACAAATCAAAAAAATCGATTTTGTGAATTTTGAAGCTAGCGATGTCGTCCGTCACCCTGTCGTGGCAGAAATCATCAAAGCTTATGAAAAAGCGGATCTTCATCAGGAATAGCTTTTTTAGGAGGATTACCACATGTTGAACAAAATATTGCAGCACCTTCAAGCGAAACTAGGTAAAGCTGCTGCTCCATTTCTCTTATTGCTTTTCTTCATTTTGATGTGTGGGATAATGTTTAGCAGTGTAAAACAAAAGCCCAATGATTTTAGAGAAGGACAAGTAGCAGAAGAAAGTATCCGTGCCAATAAAACGATTGAGAACACGGAAGAAACAGAGCAAAAAAGGAAGTTAGCTGCTGAAGCGGTCACACCTGAATACACTTATCAAAGTGATCTAGCTTCTGAACAAGATCGTCGTATCAATCAACTATTTGTATTGATCAGGCGTGCCAATGACACGATCGACAAGCAATACGAAGAGAAAGTCAGTAAGGCAAAAGAAGATGAAAATGTACCAAAACCAACCGTAGAAGAACGGATAGCAGCTTTGAAACGAATATTTGAAAATTCAAATGCTGATGATGTCGCATTCTATCAGAAATTACCAAATAGTTTTTACTCAACGATCATGGATATGTCCGATAGTGAGATCACGACGATTCGTGATGAAAGCTTGAAATTGATCGACGAACAAATGAGTAAGCAAGTTCGAGAAAGTGATCTGGACAATTTCAAACAAGAAGCAGACGAGAAGATCCAATATTTGAATGTTTCGGCTGAACAACAAGAAATGATCCGTTACTTAGTGGATCAGGGAATCGTTGTCAATGACATTCTAAACGAGAAGCGGACAGAAGAATTGAAGCAAGAGGCACGAGATTCGATTCAACCTGTCATGATTTTCCAAGGGGAGATCATTGTTCGTGAAGGAAACCAGATCGATGCAACCGCGATGAAAAAGTTAGAATTGCTAGGGTTGACGAGTCAATCTACCTCAATTTTTCCACTTGTCGCAATGATTTTAGCGGTATTGTTACAAATTGGCGTGTTATTCTACAACTCACTCCAATATAAAGATCTATTCAAACGAACAGAATATATTCTTTTTTATGTGACAGCCATGTCCATCAGTATTTTATTGATGAAATTTTTCCAAGTCTTTCAAACAGAACAAGCAACTTATATTCCGCTGCTTTATCCAGCGGCGTTCGTACCGCTTGTGTTGAACTTTTTCCTAAATCGAAGAGCAGGTATCATGGCTGCGTTATTCCAAGCAGTTTCAGCGCTGTTCATTTTTTATAATTCGATTGGTACGAATTTCTTGACCGTTATTTTGATCTCGTATCTTTTTGCTGGCTTTTTAGCAGCGATCTTGAAGCGTCAACGGATTTCAGAACAATGGTTTCCAGCAATCATGTGGGTCGTTGTCTTTCCATTATTGATGGATGTCGTTCTAGTGGTTTATCAAGGAATGAGTTTTAGTGATGGTACGACTTGGTTGACGTTAGTGTGTGGTTTCATGGGTGCATTCCTATCTTATCTCTTGACGATCGGATTACATCCATATATCGAATTATTGGTAAATGACGACAGTGTGATCGTTTTGAATGAATTGAGTAATCCAAATCATCCTTTGTTGAAGCAATTACTAGAAGAAGCACCCGGCACTTACCACCATAGTATGATGGTTGCAAATCTAAGTGCGAATGCAGTCGCTGAGATCGGCGGGCGGTCACTATTGACCCGAGTAGCTTGTTACTACCACGATATCGGCAAAATCAAACATGCGAGCTTTTTCGTCGAAAACCTGCCTTCTGGCGCAGAAAATCCGCATAATTTTTTACTTCCTGAAGATAGTAAACAGATTATTTTTGGGCATGTGACAGATGGCGCTAAAATTTTAGAAGAATACGATATGCCACAAATGGTGATCGATATTTGCAAGCAACATCATGGGACGACCTTGATGCGTTATTTCTACATCAAAGCAAAAGAACGTAACCCGGAAGTAACGGAAGAACAATTCCGTTATCCTGGACCAAGACCACAAACCCGCGAAGCTGGGATCGTCAATATTGCGGATAGTTGCGAAGCCGCTGTGCGAGCAATGGATCATCCGACGAGCGAAAAAATCCAGGCTTTTGTGCATAATTTGATTGAAGAACGAATTTCTGATGGACAGCTAGATGACAGTGGATTGACACTCAAAGAAATCCGCAAAGTGGAAAAATCCCTTGTTAGCGGCTTGAGCAGTACCTTCCATTCAAGGATCAAATACCCTAAGATGAAATCTGAAGCAGAAAAAATGAAACAAGAAAAAGAATAGCAAGAAGGAAGCGATGCCTAATGGATATTACATTTATCGATGAAACAAATACTGTATCTGAAACGAAAATCAAAGAAATCGAAGAACTTCTTCAATTTGCCGCAAAAAAACTTTCTTTATCAGATGAAACAGAAATGTCGGTCACGTTCATGGATAATCCGTCTATTCAGGAAATCAATCGTACGTACCGTGGCAAAGATGCACCAACTGATGTGATCAGTTTTGCATTAGAAGATGAGGTTGAAGATGAGATCCCGGTGATTTTTGAAGAGGACGATGAGCCAATGCCTCGTGTGTTAGGTGATATCATGATCTCGATCGATCGAGCAAAAGAACAAGCAGAAGAGTACGGTCATTCCTATGATCGTGAATTAGGATTCTTAGCCGTGCATGGCTTTTTACACATCAATGGCTATGATCACATGACACCTGAAGATGAAGCGGAAATGTTTGGACTACAGAAAGAGATTTTAGATGCTTATGGACTTAAAAGGTAGAAAAGAAGAACAAAAGGCAGATAAAAACAAACATTTTTGGATGTCAGTGGAGTTTGCTTTACAAGGCGTTAAAACAGTTTTCGATGAAGAACGAAATATGAAGAAACACGTTGCTTTTGGCATCATTGCATTGCTAATGGGCGTCGTCTTTCAATTGGATCGAATGGAGTGGCTCTGGTTGCTCCTTTCAGTCTTTCTCGTATGGATCGTTGAGATCATGAATACTGTGTTTGAAAATGTAGTCGATATGTTCACAGACTTCCATTTTCATCCAATTGGAAAAAAAATCAAAGATATGGCAGCTGGTGCGGTGCTATTGACAGCTTGTTTTGCTGTGATCGTCGGGATCATTTTATTTGGTCCAAAAATCTATCAACTGTTTTTTAATTAAAAGGAGAGTAACTATGTCAGAACATAAATCTGGATTTGTCGCAATCGTTGGGCGACCAAATGTTGGTAAGTCCACATTGCTTAATCGGATCGTTGGTCAAAAAATCGCGATCATGAGTGATAAAGCGCAAACGACGAGAAATAAGATTCAAGGAGTATATACGACTCCTGAAGCGCAATTGATCTTCATTGATACACCTGGGATCCATAAGCCAAAACATCGCTTAGGTGATTTCATGGTAGAAACAGCCTATAGTGCATTACGTGAAGTCGATGCGGTATTATTTATGATCAGCGCCGATCAAAAAAGAGGAAAAGGTGACGATTTTATCATCGAACGATTGAAAAATGTTCAATCACCGGTATATTTGGTCATCAATAAGATCGATAAGGTTCATCCTGATGAGCTATTAGGGATCATTGAAGATTATTCGACACAAATGGACTTTGCACAAGTGGTGCCGATTTCTGCTACAGAAGGAAACAATGTGGAGCGTTTGATGGATGTTTTAGTGGATGAAATGCCTGAAGGGCCACAATATTTCCCTGACGATCAAGTGACAGACCATCCCGAGTACTTTATCGTTTCTGAATTGATCCGAGAAAAAGTTTTATTCTTAACACGAGATGAAGTCCCGCATTCAGTTGCAGTAGTGATCGACACAATGAAACGCAATGAGAACAATAAAATCCATATCCAAGCGACGATCATCGTGGAGCGCGATAGTCAAAAAGGGATCATTATCGGCAAAGGCGGTAAGATGCTGAAGGATATCGGCACAAAAGCACGAAGAGATATTGAGAACCTGTTGGGGGATAAAGTCTTTTTAGAGCTTTGGGTCAAAGTCCAAAAAGATTGGCGAGACAAGCGAGTTTATTTACAAGATTTTGGGTATCGTCAAGACGAGTACTAAACAAGATTGTGAGAAAGCTGGTCAACTCCGAGTATTAAGAAATAATTTGAGAAAATAGCTTCTCATATTTTTTCAAATTTTGGCTTAATATCGTAGGAGTTAGCTTTCGAACACCGTTTATCTAGTTGTAGCGTAAAGGATCAATAAGTCATGGAAGCAATTAAGACAAAAAGAGCCTAGTAATTTTGTCTTAGATGCTCGCATGACTTTTTCCTACTTTCTTGCTTATTAAAAAAGCAGTCGATGTTTAAATCAGAGGAGGCGTGACGATGAGTCAGCTTGCAGAATCAAAAGGGATCATCCTTTCAAGCCGGAACTACAAGGAAAAAGATAAATTAGTTAAGATATTTACAGAATCGGCAGGTAAAATGATGTTTTACGTCAAGGGAATCCATCGTCAAAATCAGCCGATCGCGCCGGCTTTGCTCCCTTTTACGGAAGCAGTCTATATCGGTCATTTTCATAATGAAGGATTGTCCTTTGTTAACAGCGTGAAAGATGTCCATTCGTTTCGTAAGATCCAAGAAGATATCTTTCTTAGCGGTTATGGGACGTACTTGTTGAACCTAATCGATGCGGCAATCGAGGATCGACAATATGATCCCAATCTGTTTCAATTTACCCATCAAGCACTACAACGTATGGATCAAGGAGATGATCCCGAGATCATTACCAACATCTTTGAGATCCAATTGTTGCAACGCTTTGGGATCTCGCCAGTTTGGACGCATTGTGCGGTATGTGGGCAGACTCAAGGAAAATTTGATTACTCATCAAAATATGGCGGTGTCTTATGTGAAAACCACTGGGAGTTAGATCATCATCGCTATCATGCCGACCCTCGTGCAGTCTACTTTGTACGGATGTTTTCGGCGATTTCGTATGATCGTATCAGTGGGATCAATGTCAAAGAAGAAACGAAGCAAAAAATTCGTCAATTGATCGATCTGCTATATGAAGAATACGTCGGGATTCATTTAAAAAGTAAAAAATTTATCGATCAAATGAAAAGTTGGGAGCATATCATGAAACCAGCGAATGATCGAAATCAGGAGAAGCCCACCGAAGAATGATCGGTAAATTGAAACAAAGCACTTTTTTTCAAAAATATTTGACAAAGTAGCTAGTTACCGTCTATTATAAAGCCTAGATAGTAACGATTATTTTTTCAATAGATGAGTGTAACTGATGAAGTACATTCAATATCAAATACGTACGATGATCAAGATCAGTAGGAAATCATGTGGCACAAGCGAGTTCGGGAGAGTGTGAGCCGGATGCAAACGATTTTTGAAGAGGCACTTGTGAGTACGATCAACGAAGCTGCCGAGTGACTCGGAAGTAGGGTGGAACCGCGAACATTTTCGTCCCTATGTTTGTTTATGCAAACATAGGGACTTTTTTTGTTACTATTTTTGATTCTTGGTTAAGATGAAAGGGGTAATTTTATGAGTAAGAAGCAAACAGTTCAAGAAATGATTTTGACATTACAAAAATTTTGGTCTTCAAACGGTTGTATGCTGATGCAAGCATACGATACAGAAAAAGGGGCGGGCACAATGAGCCCATATACTTTCTTGCGAGCAATCGGTCCAGAGCCGTGGAATGCTGCATATGTTGAGCCGTCACGTCGACCAGCCGATGGTCGTTATGGCGAAAACCCTAACCGTTTGTACCAACATCATCAATTCCAAGTCGTAATGAAGCCATCACCAGAAAATATCCAAGAACTTTATTTGGAAAGCTTGCGACTATTAGGGATCGATCCGTTGGAACATGACATCCGCTTTGTTGAAGATAACTGGGAAAATCCTTCGATGGGCTGTGCCGGTGTTGGTTGGGAAGTTTGGTTAGACGGTATGGAGATCACTCAATTTACGTACTTCCAACAAGTTGGGGGCTTGCCTTGTAAACCAGTCACTTCAGAAATCACTTATGGATTGGAACGCTTAGCTTCTTACATCCAAGAAGTTGAAAGTGTCTATGATCTTGAATGGTCAGCAGGTGTCAAATATGGAGAAATCTTCAAACAACCAGAATACGAACACTCAAAATATTCATTTGAAGTCAGTGATCAAGAATTACTGTTAAGCAACTTTGACCGTTTTGAAAAAGAAGCGAAACGTTGCATTGAAGAAAATCTGGTTCATCCAGCGTATGATTATATCTTGAAATGCAGCCATACGTTCAATCTATTAGATGCCCGTGGTGCGGTATCTGTGACTGAGCGTGCCGGTTACTTGGCACGTATTCGTAATATGGCGAAATCTGTAGCAAAAATCTTTGTCGCAGAACGTGAAAAACTTGGATTCCCACTGCTGAACGATCAAACAGAAAAACCAACGACCGTTAAGGAGGCTGAATAAGATGGCAAAAGACTTATTATTAGAAATCGGCTTGGAAGAAATGCCCGCGCATGTAGTGACACCGAGCATGAAACAATTAGAAGAAAAAGCAGCAGCTTTTTTAACAGCCAATCAATTGACTTACGATGCAATTGAGACATTCTCTACACCACGTCGTTTGGCGATCAAAGTAACAAACGTACCCGAACGTCAAGCGGATAGTGAAGAAGAAGTAAAAGGACCTGCGAAAAAAATTGCTTTAGACGCAGAAGGTAACTGGTCTAAAGCAGCGCAAGGATTTGTTCGTGGACAAGGAGTGACAACAGACGATATCACTTTCCGAGAAATCAAAGGCGTAGAATACGTTTATGTCACGAAATATACACAAGGAAAACCAGCCATCGAAGTCTTAACAGGACTGATCGATGTCATTAAAAGCATGACATTCCCTGTCACGATGCACTGGTCGTCATTTGACTTTGAATACATCCGCCCAATTCACTGGATCGTGGCACTGTTAGGAGAAGATGTGATCCCGTTTGAATTTTTAGATGTGAAAACTGGACGTACTTCTCGTGGGCATCGTTTCTTAGGAGAAGAAGTTACATTTGCCCATCCAGGGGAGTATGAAGAAAAACTATCTGAGCAATTTGTGATTGCCTCTCCACAAAAGAGAAGAGAAAAGATCATGGAACAAGCCACTCAATTATCAACAGAAAATGACTGGCATATTGATTTTGATGAAGACCTACTTGAAGAAGTCAATAATCTAGTGGAGTATCCAACAGTCTTTGCTGGTGACTTTGAAGAAAAATATTTGTCTGTGCCTGAAGAAGTTCTTGTGACTTCAATGAAGGAACATCAACGCTATTTTGATGTGCGAAATGCGAAAGGACAACTATTGCCACACTTTATCGCTGTACGAAACGGCGATCGTGTGAAGTTAGATAACGTTGTTCGTGGGAATCAAAAAGTATTGACTGCTCGTTTAGAAGATGCGGAATTCTTTTACAATGAAGATAAAAAATTCCCGATCGAACACTATGTCAATAAATTGAAATCAGTCACTTTCCATGAAAAAATCGGTAGCATTTATGAAAAAATGCAACGTGTACAAGTGATTGCATCAGTGATTGGTCAATCAGTCGGTTTATCTTCAGAAGAACTTTCTGACTTACAACGTGCAGGAGAAATCTACAAGTTTGACCTAGTCACGAACATGGTTGGCGAATTCCCAGAACTTCAAGGGATCATGGGTGAGAAATATGCGTTGTTGCACGGAGAAAATCCAGCAGTTGCGACAGCGATCCGCGAACACTACTTGCCGATCGCTAGTGAAGGTGAACTACCAGAAACAGCTGTTGGTGCAGTCTTAGCGATTGCGGATAAACTAGATAGTATTTTCTCTTTCTTCACTGTAGGAATGATACCAAGCGGATCAAACGATCCATACGCATTACGTCGTCAAGCCTATGGTATCGTTCGAATCATTGAAGAAAAACAATGGGCGTTCCCATTGGCACAATTACAACAAGAAGTAAATGATGCAATCAATGAAAACCAAGAGCGTTTTGGTTTAGCATTTGTTCAAGGAAATGATGTCATCGACTTTATCAAAGGTCGTTTGCGCCAACGTTTGGTAACAAAAGCTATCCGTCATGATGTGATCGATGCTGTCTTGAATGCAAAAGAAAGCAATTTGACTACAGTATTTGCAGCAGCACGTCTATTGAAAGAACGTCTACAAGATGAAAACTTCAAACCATCAATGGAAGCTTTGACACGTGTGATGAATCTAGCGAAAAAAGCGGAAGGCACGACAGTTGAAGTAGATCCAAGCTTATTTGAAAATGAAGCAGAAAAAGCATTGTATGCAGCGGTCGAAGAAGTGAAAGCTCAGTTTGCTGAACGGACACTCAAAGAGAATTATGACCAATTAGTTAGCTTGAGACCAGTTATCGATCAGTATTTCGATCAAACGATGGTAATGGTCGAAGATGAAGCTGTCCGCAACAATCGTCTAGCGCAATTACAACAAATTGCTGATATGGCATTGAGTATTGCAAGTCTAGATCAAATCATTACAAAGTAAAGCCAAGTAGAGCAAAAAGAGTCTGGGATGTTTACACATCCCAAACTCTTTTATTTTTTACGTTGTTGTTTGCCAGCATTACGCCCGCTATTATTGTTTCTATTCGCTGTTGCTTGTGTATTGATTTTTTTCGTTGATTTCGTTGTTTCTTCAGGTGTCACATCTTTTCGAGGTGTCACGACTTGTTTCGGTGGATTTTGTTTTAATTCTTCTGCCACCTGTGCTTTTAGTCGTGGTTTCATGATGACATTTGTAATAAATGTTTGAAGACAACTAAAGATACCGCCGACTACCCAGTAAAGTGTTACTCCGGCAGGGGCACTGATCGACATGAAAACGATCATCGCTGGCGACACGATCAACATCGTACGCATTGTTTTCTTTTGCTCTTCAGGAATACCGATCGTTGAGATATATCCTTGGAGCAAGTAAGCAATCCCTGCGATCGCAACTAAAACTAAACTTGGATTTCCTAGATCAATACCGTAAAAAGTCGATTCACGGATACCTTCTGTGTAACGAGCAGTAAAGTATAGCGCTGAGAAGATCGGCATTTGGATCAATAAAGGTAAACAACCGATACCACCAGTCATACTTAAACCATTTTCGCGATAGACTTGTTGCATTTCTGCTTGTGCAGCCATTTGTTCTTCACGTGTCGTTGCCGCTTTTAATTTTTCTTGGGCGGCACTGACTTGAGGTTTCAATGCTTGCATTTTTTCAGACTGGATCATTGTTTTTTTCGATTGACTGATCCCTAAAGGTAAAATGATGATTCGGACGATCACAGTCATCAAGATAACAGCCCAACCGTATGACCAGTTGAAATTCTGCACGAGATATGTAATCGCTTGTCCCATAGGTTGCACGAGTACTCGATAAATGATCCCAGATGTATCAGGGTTTCCGTCAGCATCCATTCTGACACAGCCAGATAAGAAAAGTAAGAGTGTTACAAGACCAGAACCTAGTAACCAGTTTTTCCATTTATTCATAAAATACTTCCTCTTTTAAAATTTTTACACAAGCTTAACTATACTAAAAATATGTGAATAATTCAATGAACTTCATAGAAAATTCAAATAATCCTCGTAAGACGAGTCAATCAAGTGAAGGTACATGATCACATACAATTAAAAAACACGAGCCTTCGCTATTTTTAGTAGACCGCTGCCAAAATTAGGAGATAGGGATAGACGAATCACTAAGTTTAGCCAATCACATCGAATTTTTTACGTTCCTCCATCATCGGATGTTCTTGCAAATCGACATATTGGACACGACCGCTTGGACTAGGTGACTGCTTGACTTCTTTAATGAACTGATCAATGACTGATTTTTCGCCAGCGGCTTCGATCGTCACCGAACCATCTTCTTCGTTCTTAACTGTGCCAGTCACACCTAATTGATCAGCCACCATTTTCGTCATATAGCGAAAACCAACACCTTGGACACGACCTTGTACATTCATTTTTACCTTTTTCATCTAAAGCACCACTCTTTCCTTTAGTTATAAATTTATGATAACGATTTTTTCCAAAACTAACAAGCTCCAAGATTGATTCCATGCTATAATAAAGTGAGGTGGAAAAACGTGAAAAAAATTCAATCAGCAAAAAATCCTAGAATCAAGGAACTAAAAAAATTACATAAAAAGAAGCACCGCGAAGAAGGTCAGGAATACCTGCTTGAAGGGTTCCACTTGATCGAAGAAGCTGTGAACTCCCAAGTTATACCGAAAGAGATCTTTCTGACAGAAAAAGGCTGGTCAGAGTGGGGGGCATGGGTCGAGCAACACGCATTGAATCACTTCTTAGTCACTGATGAAGTGATGTCAGCGATTTCTGACTTACCGACACCACAAGGAATCGTGGCAGTAATGCCATTAGAAGTCAGCCAGTCATCAATCGATACCGGCGGCTGGTTGCTATTAGACAATGTCCAAGATCCTGGAAATGTCGGAACAATGATCCGTACAGCCGATGCGTTTGGTTTAGCCGGCGTCATCTTAGGTAAAGGAACAGCTGATATTTATAGCACCAAAGTATTAAGAAGTATGCAAGGAAGCAATTACCATTTACCAGTCATCTCGCAAGAATTAGACGCACTCATTCCTGAATTAAAAGCAAAAGGGTTTGCGATTTATGGAACAGAACTCAATGAAGAGGCAATTTCTTTACCTGAAGTCATTCCAACAAAAAATTATGTGATCATTATGGGGAATGAAGGACAAGGGGTGCGATCAGAGTTGCTAGCGTTGACCGATAAAAATATCTATATCCCAATGAATGGACACGCCGAATCATTGAATGTCGGTGTTGCTACGGGGATATTGTTGTATCATCTCTCTTCTTGATTAAGGAACTATTAAGCTTTTTGGATTTTTAGTCAACCTCACTAGAATATTCCGAACGCGAGTGATATACTATGTACAATTTCAACGATAAATGAAATTCAAAAAGGTGGCAGATCGAAAATTATGACAGAAAAATGGCGTGAAGACGAAGAATACATGTCTTATATCGAAGATCTATTAGAAACAGAAGCTGTGCAAAAATTAGCTGACTATATTCAACATGTACATTCGACAAGATTGGAACACTCGATTAGTGTTTCTTACTATAGCTACAAATTAGCAAAAAAATGGGGTGGAGATGCAAGAGCAACTGCACGTGCAGGACTTTTACATGACCTATTTTACTATGACTGGCGTACGACAAAATTTGATGAAGGAACACATGCGTATGTGCATCCAAGAATCGCTGTAAAAAATGCAGAAAAGATCACAGAGCTTTCTGATTTAGAACGCGACATCATTTTGAAACACATGTGGGGCGCAACGATTGCTCCGCCAAAATACAAAGAAAGCTACATTGTGACATTTGTGGACAAGTATTGTGCAGTGAAAGAAGCGGCACAACCGGTAACAGATACGATGAAACAAAAATGGCAACGATATTTTGGTAAAGAACAATCGGTTTAACCAATTGACCAGCCGAATCGAAACAGTCAAAGAACCCGATTTTGGGCATTCTTTGACTGTTTTTTTGTGCGAAAGTAGTTGACGAAACAAGAGATATAAGGTTAACTCTTTATTAGATAACTGTACATAAATGAAAAAAGCATAAAGGGGGTGATGATAAGATGCCATATGTATCTTATTTAGCAGAGTTCAAGGACTTCAGTTATTAAGCTAACTTTGTTGAAGGACACTTTTTTCTTCAAAGTAGCAACTTTTGAAAGAAGAAAGGACTCAAAAAATCATGGAAACAACAATTAAAACCTATCAATATTTCTTTATTAAACGAGAAATCGAGCAATTACTGAATGTGTATCATTCAGTGAATGACAAAAAAACTGTCGCGACAGTCCAAGCGTTAGCAACAGAAAAAATCAATGAGGTAGTAGAAAATGATCCGCAAGCAATCGTTTTACTTGAACCATTTGTGCAGCAGATCATGGATACGAATTTGAAAAAAGAAAAAGCAGCAGAATTGCTCGAGCGTTTGAAAGAACATGTTGCGCCATTCAAGCAACCATCAAAAATCCAAGTGGAAAAAATATTCCGAAAAGTGAAAAAGTTGAAACAACCAGATTGGCAAATCTTAGATCTGAAAGAACACACGTATATTGGTTGGAACGACCCAGGAACACAAAAGAAATATCTGCTTTATTACGAGAATGACCAGCTAAAAGGGGTGCATGGAACACTTTCACCGACGATCATCAAAGGGGTGTGTGCGATTTGTCATAAGACCTCAAATGTTGCAATGTTTCTTTCCACAACGAAATCTGGATCAGATGGCACGTATACCAAAAAAGGGAATTATATTTGCCATGATAGCGATCAATGCAATCAACAACTTGTAAAGTTAGCACCATTCTATGAATTTACAGAAATCGTGAAGAAAGAGAAATAGTGTCATTGTTTTTTCTAAGAAGGTATGATAAACTTTCCGTAAATGAATAGGTGATGGTGTTCACCTTTAAATGTCAATCGATAGATGACTAATGACGCCTACTAAAAATCGGAGAATCCGTTTTTTTAGTAGGCTTTTTTTGTGGGAAGGAATGAAAGAAATGGAACAATGGTTGTACAATCCAATCAAAATAATCACGTATATGATCAAATGGCTAGTGATCACTGCCTGTTTGGGCCTATTGATGGGAGGACTTTCAGCTTTTTTTCTGAATAGCTTGACGGTGGTAACAAATCTACGAGAAGCCCATACGTGGCTATTGTATCTATTACCGATCAGTGGGGCATTATTTGCTTTTTTATATCAACGGTACGGTGGAAATGCTAGTCGTGGAAACAATCTGGTGATTGATCAAGGAAATGGTGGAGAAGAAAAAATCCCCCTTCGATTGATTCCCTTGACGCTTTTTGGCACGATCACGACACATCTCTTTGGCGGTTCAGTCGGTCGAGAGGGAACGGCGGTCCAAATGGGCGGTGCTTTGGCTGAAAATCTTGCTAGAGGGTTGAAATTAAGTCGTATTGAGCGAGAAGTACTGATCGTCAGTGGGATCAGCGCTGGCTTCAGTTCTGTTTTTGGGACTCCGTTAGCTGGCACACTCTTTGGGCTTGAAGTATTAGCAATCGGTAAAATGCGAACGGAAGCAATCTTTCCTAGTTTTTTTGCTGCCTTGTTTGCAAATTTTGTGACGGAGAGTATTGGAGTCACGCATGTCCATTACGCAATGGGGGAGATTCCTGTCTGGAGTCCCGCACTATTTGCTAAATTGATGGTGGCAGGGATCGCTTTTGGATTGATAGGTTGGGTTTTTAGCCGCTCGATCGTCTTTTTGAAAAAAGTGTATACGAAATGGTTCAAAGACCCAGTAGTTAGAAATTTTATTGGTGGGGGCATCGTCGTTATTGTCGCACTTATCTTCCAGACCCAACGCTACTTAGGACTTAGCCTGCCTTTGTTACAAGATGCGTTTGCAGGAACAGCCAACGCATATGATTTTATTGGGAAACTGGGCTTTACTGTCCTTTCACTAGGGGCTGGTTATCAAGGCGGTGAAGTGACGCCTTTATTTGAGATCGGTGCAACTTTAGGTGCAGCATTAGCACCACTTTTACATGTTTCGATTCCTTTTCTTGCAGCCTTAGGATTTATTGGGGTATTTTCTGGTGCAACGAATACGCCAATTGCTTGTTTTATCATGGGGATCGAACTCTTTGGTGGTGAAGCAGCTAGTTTCTTTTTCATGATTTGCTTGATCAGTTTCATGTGTTCAGGAAACTACGGGATCTATTCGGCACAAAAAGTGATGGTCAAAAAAGGGATTTTATTTTTACCAGTGGAAAAAAATCAGAGGAAAACAAAAGAGTGATCTCATATTAAAAAAAGAAGTTGCTATTTCAGCAACTTCTTTTTTTAGACGATCAATGTAAGCAAGGCCATCAAGACCGAAAAGCCAACGATTGTGCCACATACGATCATATGACGTTTTTTGTGGAGCATCAAGATTGCAATGTATTCTCTCAGAAAAGCATTTGGCAAATAATAAAAGGCTGTTTTTGCGCCAATGCCATTTGCTTTTAGTTGCGCTTGTTTCGCAAATAGTCCTGCACGGAAAATATGGTAATTATTCGAACTGAAAATGGCACGGTAAGCACCGCCACCAGACTCTCGGTCCATCAACTCTTTAGAGAAACGCATATTTTCTAAAGTGGTAGTCGAATTAGTCTCAACCAAAATATCTCTTTCAGGAATCCCTTTTTCTAACGCATAATTTTTCATCGCAATTGCTTCAGGCAATTTTTCGTCTGCACCTTGTCCCCCTGACATCAAAAGTGTCGGTGGGTTTAGAGTAGCATGACTTTGCGCCCAATAAAAAGCGATGGCTTTGTCGATTCGCTTGGCTAGGAGAGGGGAAACACGCTCACCGTTGATCAGTCCTGCGCCTAAAACAATAATATAGTCTTGATTATATCGTGGTCGGTTGAACTGATATAAGAAAGAAACGGTCATAAAATTATAGAAGACGATAAACAGATAAATCAAAATAACTGCTATACCAGAAAGAAATACATTGATCCATGCTGGCAAGTAACTAATCAAAAAGGTAGCAGTCCCTACATAAAGCATCAAAGCGATTCCTAGTAGTAAGGTCAAAAGATTTGCTAGAGACCTAGATTCTCTCTTTAGAACGATGATCCCATTCCAAACCAGAAAGACGACTAAAATATAAACACCAAATAATAAAATCAATACAACTGGCACTGCTATCAAGGCGAAAATACCACCGATAAAGACGTTTTGGGTCTCAAAGAGTAAGAGTAATAAATAAGTGCCAAAGCTGACTAAAAATAAATTGAAGATCAATCCATTCATGAGCCGTCGTTTTTCTGTAAAGTAAAAAAAGGCAAAAATACTAAAGAAGGCTAGAGGAATCAAGAAATAAAAACTTGCAAAAAAAATCTCTAACACAATGAAATACGTGAGCATCAATGCAAATGTCCAAGTACCACAATAAAAGAATAGCGCCGGGTCTTTTTGTTTTCGACGCCAGGTGATGATGCCAGTCATCCCTAAAATATAGAGAATCGAAAAAATCAAATCTCTTGTTAAATTCATAGAACCAACTCCTTTTTCTAAACGTGCAGTCATCGCTGCTAGGGATAGATAGCAGAAAACCGATGAGTTAATATACACGAAATGATAGTGTTACTTGCCCCTCAAAGAACAACCCTTCAAGTAACCATCTATCTTTTACAGTATAACGAAAAATGAACAAAAAAGCTGTTATAAAAAAAGAAAAAATATAAATTACGTTTATTTTCTGAAATAAGCAAAAAAATACCCAAACGATAATTTTGGCATTGATCCACGTCGTATCATGACGAAGAACCAAATTTTATCGTTTGGGTAGCTATTTGATGTAATCGATCAAGAGTTTTTATCTAGAATAGATTACTGAAAAAGTTAGTGACATTACGCCAGCCAATCACAAAAATATTGGCTTTTTCAACTGAACTAGCAGTGATGATGTCTGTGCTAGGAGAGGCATCGTCTTCTAAGTAGCCTAATTGATCATTAGCTAAAGTGATCGTTGCTGTACCAACTTTTGTGCCTCTGACGATCGGTGCTTCAAGTTCATTGTCTTTTACTTTTTCTTCATCGATTTTTGGTGTGATCGTCAATTGACCAGTATCCATGTCGTTTCTGACCCAGACACTGACAGGGCTTTTCAATACGACGTTGACAGAAGTTTCTTTCCCGTTCTTCACATTGATCGATTCAAGGGAAGGGATACTTGCATTTGATTTGCCGATTTCTTTGACTGACCAGTTATCATAGCAATAATCCATCAAGCGAGCTGTTTCAGTGAAACGAACACTTGGGTTTAGTTCATGGCCTTCAGCATTCAATACGACAGTGATAATGCGTTTGCCATCTCTTTCGATCGTACCAACAAAACAAGCACCAGCAAAATCAGTGGTTCCAGTTTTCAGTCCATCAACACCTTCTTTCGCATTGATAAATCCTGGAAGCATCCAATTCCAGTTGACCATTTCAACCGGTGATTGTGTATTTTCACCAAACATTTTTGTGGCTGTACTTGTTACTTCTAGTACCTCAGGAAAATCTAGTAATAGGTGACGTGCGATGATTGCTACATCTTTTGCGGACATTTGATTTTCATCTGTCTCGCCAGTACCTTCTGGGCGATTTGCACCAAGGTAAACATTGTTTAGACCAGAAACATTGACGATCGTTGCATCTTCAATGCCCCATTCTTTTAATTGATCATTCATGACAGTTAGAAAGGCTGTTTCACTACCAGAAATCTTTTCAGCTAAAGCGACCATTGAAGCATTGGCTGATTGGATGAAGGCAGAGTCAAAAAGTTCTTTTACAGTATAGGTATTCTCCTTATGTAAGGGAACATTTGATAAATTGGGTGCGATACTTAGGGTTTCAGCATAATCGGAGATTGCCACTTCATCGTCCCAAGATAATTTTCCTTCTTTCACTTGGTCGAGTACGATGTATAATCCAATGATTTTTGAAATCGATGCGATCCCCATTGTTTTATCCCCATCTTGATTGTATAAAATTTTTCCGCTTGTTGCGTCCACCGCAAATGCTGCTTGGGAATTCACAGAAAATGTATCATCTGCATGTACGGATAAAGTTGGCAGAAACGTTCCTAACGTCAAAAGAAGCGTTACCAACAGTAAAACGAAATGTGTTTTCTTAGTGCGCATGTCCAATCTCCTTGTTTTCTAATTTGATTTGCTACAAATTAAAATTTTATCAGAGAGCGTACGTAGTTTCAATCTTTCTGAAAAAAACTTTAGATAAACAAAACGAACACACCCAAGAAGCTTAACGTTGATTCTTTTTGATCCGAACGGGTTGTACTTCAGGTTCATTTAGACGAAAGGCAGTGAATACAAATAAAGCGGTCAGCCCTAGTAAACTAAAGATCATCAATAATTGCATAAAAACACCTCGATTTCTACTTTTTTTCATCTTAGCATGGATGTATGAATAATTTGGCTGTGAAGTGTAACGAATCATTGAGGAAATTTTGAAGAATCATTGAAGAAATAAATGATTGGCTATGGTTGGATTGGAAACGTTTTTTCTTTTAGGGACCATTTTGTTTTATGGATAAAAATGGTTGTGGTAGACTTTAGTTAGTAGTATTGAAGAAATGATTTTTTAGGAGGGGTACGTTTATGGCGAAAAAGGATAGAGCGTTACTGTCACAACTGACTTCAGAAGGTGTCAAAGGACCATTTATTACTATTATGCTAAATACTCACGTTGCACATCAAGATGTGGAAAAAGATCAGATCAAATTCAAGAACTTTGCAAAAGAAGCAAAAAAACGTTTTGAAAAGAAATATGCGGAGCATGATTGGTCAATCTTTCAAAAAAAGATCGATCAACTATTAGAAGATGCTTCATTTTGGCGTAGTGCCACTGCAAGTGTTGCCGTCATTTTGTCTACAGACAGTACGATTGTTCATCGTTTGAGTATTGCGGTAGACGATCAATATTATGTAAGTGATCTTCCTTACTTATTAGCGATCATCAAAAATGGACAGTTTAATTACTCATACTATTTACTAGGATTGAATCGTGACTCGATGAAGCTTTACGAAGTAAGCAACAAACAAATCAAAGAAATTGATCTGCCAGAAGGCGCACCAACAGATGTGGTCACTGCATTAGGGTCTGAGCTGACAGGTGGAGGGATCAATTATTCTTCAAATGGAAGTGAAGGATCGAATTTCCATGGTGTGAACCCGAAAGACGAGGAAGTGGAGATCGACTGGGTCAACTATTATCAAGCGGTCGATGAATTCCTCAGAGATACATTTGATAATCCTGAGAAATGGCCGATTTTCTTATACGCTTTACCTGAGAATCAAACCATGTTCAAAAAAGTAGCAAAAAATCCTTATTTCCGCTCAGATGTTGCCATCTCCGCTTCACCTGCCCAACTTTCATTAAAAGAAATTGAAGCAGGTAGTAAAAAATTATCGGAACAACTAGCAGCGAATGAAGCAAGCAGCTACAACCAGTTATTGGATAAAAAATTCCTCGATCAATTGGTCGATATCGTGCCGGCAGCAAAAGAAGGGAAACTTTCCCACTTATTTATCGCTACATCTAATCTTACTAACGGATTTGGTGAAGATCCAGAAACGGAATATGATCGTCGCCAAGTATTGAACCAACTTGCGGATGACGTGATCACGAATGGCGGACAAGTCTTTATTCTGGATCAAAAAGACGCTCCAGACGAAAAGAGCCTGACTGCAATCTTGCGTTATTAGGTCCTAGTCCAGTACACTTACAAAAGAAAAGTCATGAGATCATTCATTTGATTTCATGGCTTTTCTTATTTTTCGAAGAGCTTCAGTCGGAGGCACGGTTATTTTAAAACTGAATTTTTTATTGCCATAAATTCAAAACGTTCGTTTTTTTTTGGAAAATAAGCAAAAGAATGAAGAAAAAATAAAAAAAGTCGAAAATTTACTAGCTAAACTGTAATTAATGTGCTACAATAATTATGTAGTTTTTGTTCGGTAATCTTGGTAGCTTGTTTCAAATAAACATCTTCCAGATATTCACCATTCAAGTAATTGCAAAATATGTGTTTGATACACAAGGAGGATTTTTATTATGGAAACAGGTACAGTGAAATGGTTTAACTCAGAAAAAGGTTTCGGTTTCATTACAGCAGAAAACGGAAACGATGTATTCGTTCATTTCTCAGCTATCCAAGGTGATGGATTCAAAACTTTAGAAGAAGGCCAAACAGTAAACTTCGATGTTGAAGAAGGTCAACGTGGCCCTCAAGCAACTAACGTTGTTAAAGCTTAATTAACCCACTACTAAATAAAAGTCCAGTCTGCTAGTTTCTAGCGGTCTGGGCTTTTTTGTGTTTTCTGCTTATTCACTGTTAGACTCTGTCTAACTAAGGAATACAAGAGGGATAAATTACCTCTGAGTCGTGGAGAAATAGAAGGTATAACACCCACGCATTGTTTTCTTTAGAGGGCAATTGATCGTCTAGGCGTTTGTTTGAGGTTGATTTCCTAAGAATTTTTAGGTGATTTGTAGTATAATTTCAAAAGAAGACTTGAGGGAAGAGAAGAGGAAGCTATGTTGAAACCGAAAACTTATGCAGTCGTCGATATTGAGACGACTGGGACAAATCCAAAAGAAGATCGCATTATCCAATTTGGATGTGTCATGATTGAAGATGGGCGGATCACTTCTCGTTATTCTATGGATATCAATCCTGGACGTAAAATCTCAAAACAGATCCAGAATTTGACAGGGATCACCAATCAACGTGTTCATCGTTCACCTTATTTTGAAGATGTAGCACAAACGATTTACACCCTTCTAGCGGATACCATTTTCGTGGCGCACAATATTTATTTTGATTATCAGTTTTTGAACCATGAATTAGCTCGTTGTGGTGTACCAAAATTAAAGATACCTGGTATCGATACCGTTGAGTTGGCGCAAATATTCTTGCCGACTGAGCCAAGCTTTCGTTTAGCTGATTTGTCAGAAAGCCTGGGCTTTATCCATGACAATCCTCATCAAGCTGATAGTGATGCTGAAGTCACCGCACAATTGCTTTTATTGATTGAAGAACGAATGCGCCAGCTACCTTTAGTGACATTGGAACAAATCGTGAAGTTAAGCAATCATACTGGAATGGATACCAAGCTATTCATCGAACAAATCACCAATGAAATGAGAGAACAGCCAGCCCCGTTATCGGACGAATTAGAAATCGTCGAAGGGATCGCTTTACAAAAAAAAGAAGTCGAATTATTTTCAGAAGTCTATTACGGTCAAAAAGAATATCCAAGAAAAAAACAGGCAAAAGAAAAAATATTTGGCAAAACATTGATGTATCGGAAAGAACAAAATCGCTTGATGAATGTTGTTTACGATCATTTTACCAAAGATGAATCAAAAAATTTGATGATCGAAGCAGCAACTGGTATGGGAAAAACGATTGGCTATTTGTTGCCGCTCAGCTATCTCGCTACACCCGAGAAGCCGGTGGTGATCAGTACGGTCTCCCTTGTTTTACAAGAGCAGATCATGGAAAAAGATATTCCCTTGCTGAATCAATTATTCGACCAGCCGATCCAAGCCACAATCATCAAAAGCTATCGCCATTACCTTGATCTGCAACGTTTTAAAGCGACGCTACTTGAACCGAAAGAACAAAAACAGTATGCCCTTTACCAAATGACTGTTCTTGTCTGGCTGACGCAAACGAAAACTGGGGATTTAGATGAATTACATTTAACGAACTTGAATCATTCATTTTTTACAGATGTCTCCCATCGCGGCATCGATTTTTTAGCAAAAAAACAAGCATTTTACGAACAAGATTTTATCCGCTTTTTGCATAGACAAATCAAAGAGAGTAACTTTTTGATTGTCAATCATGCTTTCTTAGTCCAAGAAACGCAAAGAAAAACACCTTTGTTACCTGAGAGTCCCTATTTATTGATCGATGAAGCACATCATCTGCCTGAAATTGCAGAAAAAGTCAATGATCAACGGTTTAGTTTGAGCTATTTTAATAAAGAAGTACAATTATTCGAAGAACCGGATCGTCTTTTTGATCGCTTCAAAGGGTACCTCCCTAAAAATCATGAGGGACAGCGTTGGCTGGATATCTATAAAGAAGAGTTGACCGCACTTCGGGAAGCACAGCTTTTTTTAGCTGAGGGGTTACTTGAGATCGTCCCGCCACAAAAAGGACAGGCTTATCCTGAAGAAGTCATGATTACGAAAACTGATATAGAGAAACTATCTTTTGAGGCAAGTACAGCCATCGACCATCTTCATCTTTTTTACCAAGAAATAAAGGAATTGCAAGACAGGATTCGTGCAGGGGTAGAGGTGCTTCAAGAAAGCTGGACGAAACAAATGCGGGTTGATCTAGCCAGCCTGTATGCGTTATTTGATCGCTTGGAGCAACAAGCAAGTTTTATGGAAGAATGGCTGGAGAACTGGCAAGAAAGCTTAGTCCATTGGTTCGTTCCGGCTGCTACACCTCAACAGACGATGTTCCACCTCCACGATTTCACTGCGGCATTGATTCCTAATACTGTCTGGTATCAACGCTATGAGCGGATCTTGTATATAGGAGGAACGTTAAAAGTAGGTCCAGATCGCCAATATTTGGCGAAACGATTAGGGATTGAAGGAACACCTTTAAAAGTCATCGCTTCTCCTTATGATTATGAGGAACAAGCAAGGATCTATGTGCCGAAAGAAGCGCCAGAAATCAATCAATTAAGTGGCACAGCGTATGTCGACTATCTCACAGATGTCCTCTACCAATTGATTCGACAAGAAAAACGACCAATCCTTGTCTTGTTTACTTCCCATGATGTCTTGCAAAAGGTCTATCAACGGATGCATTTGACGATGCTTGAACAAGGAAGAGAGATTTTAGCGCAAGGGATCGGTGGCAGTCGTGAGAAGTTATTGAAACGCTTTGTACTTTCTGAAATGAGTGTGCTATTTGGTGCAGATAGCTTTTGGGAAGGGGTAGACTTACCAGGAGATGCGTTACAATTAGTTGTTATTACGCGTCTTCCATTTGATCACCCACAACGTCCGATGGTCAAAGCAAGAAATGCGTATTTAGAATCTGAAGGAATCAATCCGTTTTATCAAGAATCTTTACCAAAAGCAGCGTTGAAAGTGAGACAGGCATTAGGTCGTTTGATTCGTTCAGAAACGGATAAGGGAGTCTTGTTGATATTAGATCGCCGATTGGTGACTGCAAAATATGGGGCACGGATCATCCATGCGCTACCTAAAAAAGTGCCTATCCAAGAAGCTTCTTTTGAAGAAATTTGTCAGGGCATCCATGATTTCTTAAAGAAAAACGAAGAAATTAAGCCATAATCGAGGACTATTTTTGTCTCGAAATCTGTTATAATGAACATCAATGAAAAAAGAAGGAGCGACGGTCCTTGAAGAATCAGACAAACAAAGAACATACGATCAATCGCGTGTTATTGGGATTGATCATTGCCTTATTGACAGTGATCGTGATCAGTACTATTTTTTATCTGCGTGCGACACGACCAATGACGCAAGCAAAGCAAGAGGCGAAAAAGTTGGCGGAACAATATGCGAACCTTGAAGAAGTCGACCAATTTTATTGGTTTACTCGAGAAGCCACTTATTTTTCATTAACAGGACAAAATGATAAAGGACAAGATATTGCAGTGATCATTCCTAAATCAGGGGAGCGCGTGAAGGTATTAGATCAAAAAGCAGGCTTGACGGAAGAAGCTGCCCGAAAAGAAATCAGTAAGCAACATCCTGATCAACAAGTGGAAAAAGCTTCTTTAGGGATGTATCAAGACGAACCAGTATGGGAAGTCATTGCCAAAACATCAGATGATCAGTTGAATTATTATTTGCTTTCCTTTGAAACAGGAGAAGAAGTCAAAGTCATCAGCGGGGTGTAGAAAAGAAGAACGAAAGGATAGATGGGATGAAACAGTCAAAAAGAGTGGAACGCTTAGAGCCTTCTGTCACACTAGCCACTGCGGCAAAAGCAAAGGCATTGAAAGCACAAGGAAAAGATATTATCAGCCTAACCGTAGGAGAACCTGATTTTGCTACGCCTGAAAATATCCAAGAAGCAGCAATCGAGGCGATCAAGAATGGAAAAGCCAGTTATTATACGCCTACAGCAGGTATTCCAGAATTAAGACAAGCAATCGTTTCTTATCTGAAAACCTATTATGGCTTGACCTATGAATCTTCACAGACGATAGTGACGGATGGGGCAAAATTTGCACTCTATGCGCTGTTTCAAACGATCCTTGATCCAGAAGATGAAGTCATTATTCCAGTGCCTTACTGGGTAAGTTATGGTGAACAAGTCAAACTAGCAGAAGGAGCCCCTGTTTTTGTTACTGGTCAAGAAATCAATGATTTCAAAGTGACCCTTGAGCAATTGGAACAAGCTCGTTCTTCCAAGACAAAAGCAGTTATTATCAACTCTCCTTCGAATCCAACAGGGATGATCTATACAAAAGAAGAACTACAAGCCATTGGTGAATGGGCAGTAAAAAATGATATTTTAATAGTTGCTGATGATATTTATGGCCGATTAGTTTATAATGACAATGAGTTTACTCCAATAGCATCGATTTCAGAAGAGATACGTGAACAGACGATCGTCATCAACGGTGTATCTAAGACCTACGCAATGACGGGGTGGCGTATCGGTTATGCAGTCGGTAATCAGGATATCATTGATGGCATGATCGCGATTGCTTCTCAATCAACGAGTAATCCAACTGCTGTGAGTCAATATGCGGCTGTTGAAGCCTTACAAGGTGAACAAGACACTGTTGAAGAGATGCGTCAAGCATTTGAAGAACGTCTGGATATCGTATTTCCACTGGTTGCTGATCTGCCAGGTATGTCGGTCAAGAGGCCACAAGGCGCATTTTACTTGTTTCCAAATGTCAAAGAGACGCTGGCAATGTGTGGTTATGAGCAAGTCACACCATGGGTCGAGGACTTACTGGAAGAAGCAGGGGTTGCTTTGGTGACTGGTGAAGGGTTCGGTGCGCCGGAAAATGTCCGTTTGAGTTATGCGACAGATTTAGCAACGCTAGAAGAAGGCATCCGCCGTATTCGCCGTTTTATTGAGAGTAAAAGTCAAAACCAATAGAAATAGTATAGGATAAAGGAGAATTTTACGTGGAACAAATTCAAATCATCGATTCAAAAAAACATGTAGGTGAAACAGTAACGATCGGTGCTTGGGTCGCCAATAAGCGTTCAAGTGGAAAAATCGCCTTTTTACAATTACGAGATGGTACAGCATTTTTCCAAGGTGTTGTTGTAAAAAGCGAAGTACCAGAGGAAGTTTTCCAAACAGCAAAAAATCTTTCTCAAGAAACGTCGATCCTTGTTACAGGTGAGATCCGTGAAGACAGCCGTTCAAAATTCGGCTACGAGATCGGGATCACGAATATTGAAGTAGTGAGCGAAAGCCACGATTACCCAATCACACCAAAAGAACATGGGACAGACTTCTTGATGGATCATCGCCACTTATGGTTGCGTTCTTCTCGCCAACATGCTGTGATGCAGATTCGAAACGAAATCATCCGTGCAACCTACGAATTTTTCAACAACAACCAATTCGTTAAAATCGATCCACCGATCTTGACTGGTTCAGCACCAGAAGGCACAACGGACTTATTTGAAACGAATTACTTCGATCAAAAAGCTTATCTTTCACAAAGTGGTCAGCTATACATGGAAGCTGCAGCAATGGCATTTGGTAAAGTATTCTCATTCGGACCGACTTTCCGTGCTGAAAAATCAAAAACACGTCGTCATTTGATCGAATTCTGGATGATCGAACCTGAAATGGCATTTACACACCAAGAACAAAGCTTAGAAGTGCAAGAACAATACGTTGCCTTTTTAGTCCAAAGTGTTCTAGATAATTGTGAGTATGCTTTAGACGTATTAGAACGTGACAAAGAAGTATTGAAAACTTATACAAAATTACCTTTCCCACGTATCACATATGATGATGCAATCGAATTATTGAAGAAAAACGGGTTTGACGATATCGAGTGGGGCGATGACTTTGGTTCACCACACGAAACTTTTATTGCCAACTCATTTGAGCAACCAGTCTTTATTTTGAACTATCCTAAAGCAATCAAACCATTCTACATGAAACCACATCCAACAAGAGAAGATGTTGTGATTTGTGCAGATATGATCGCACCTGAAGGATATGGCGAGATCATCGGCGGAAGTGAACGTGCGACTGACTATGATTTCTTATTAGAACAAATCAAAAACCATGGCTTAGACGAAAAAGAATACTCATGGTACTTAGATCTGCGCAAATACGGCTCTGTACCACATTCTGGTTTTGGCTTAGGTTTAGAGCGTACAGTGACTTGGATCTCAGGAATCGACCATGTACGTGAAGCTATCCCATTCCCACGTTTGTTAAATCGTATTTACCCATAATATAAGACGCGATCCACGAAAATTGTTCATTGAATTTTCGTGGATCTTATTTTATTTAAGAGGATATTAAAAATGACTAAGGTGGCGATTCTTCCTTTCTTTGGGCAGACGACTATGGGATAATAACCTAAAAGTGGAATGGAAAGTAGGGTGTGTGATGGAACAACGACTTTTATTCATTGGCGATAGTATTACAGATGCTGGCAGAGGAACGGATGATCTCGGACATGGCTATGCGCTATTGACAGCAGCAAAATTGGCGGCAAGTGACCCAAAAAAATCATGGGTATTTTTCAATCGAGGTATCGGTGGCAATAAGATAGCAGACTTGAGAAACCGCTGGAAGAAAGACTGCCTTGAGTTAAAGCCCGACATCGTCTCGATTTTGATCGGTATTAATGATACATGGCACAATGTAGGTGAACCTACAGCTTTTGCGACAAAGGAATCGCTCGCTCGATTTGAAGCAGATTATCGCTATTTGCTTGATCGTTTAGTTGAAAATGGAATCAAAAAAATCGTCTTGATGGAACCATTTGTTTTGCCAGAACCTGATGATCGTAGAACTTGGCGTCGCGATCTTGATCCGAAGATCCATTTGATCCGTCAGTTAGCATACGAATATCAAGCAGTCTTTGTACCGTTAGATGGACGATTGAATTCTTTAGGGATCTCCTATGGCTATGAAAAATATACAGGAGATGATGGCGTTCATCCGACAGTACTCGGACATGAAACGATTGCGAATAGTTGGATGGAAACGGTCATGAAAAGAAAAGAGTGGTTTGAGTGATCATCCGGCAAGCAACCAAAGCAGATCTACCAAAGATCAATGAATTGATCAGACAGCAAGATGATCGTTTTTTGAAGGAACAAATGTTGGAAGACATAAAAGATCCACTAAATATATCACTTGTGGCAGAACAAGAGGAGACAGAAAAACAAACGATTCTTGCCTTTAGCCAAGTGAGACAAGTGAAAACCACAGAGGCTGATCCGAAAGCTGACACACTCGTGAGAACGGTATTTGTGGCAGGGGACCAAGAGCGAATCATAGCTGCTCAATTTATGGAGCAGTGGTTGTTAGAAGCAAAAAAACGTAAAATCAAGAGAGTCGATTTCAATGGATTTTAGAATAGGACTTTCGTTAGAATGGAGAAATAAGAAATGAGTTGTATCGGAAACATTATTTGGTTTATTTTTGGTGGTTTGCTCGGAGGACTGAGTTGGGCGTTAGCTGGAGTATTGTGGTGTATCACGATCATTGGGATACCAATAGGCTTACAATGCTTTAAAATCGCTTCATTGTCTTTTGCCCCTTTCGGTAAAGAAGTCATTTATACAAACAACGGTGTATCCTTGATCGTCAATATCATTTGGCTGATCGTGTCAGGATTACCAATTGCTTTAGGGCATGTGATCAGTGGGATTTTACTATGCATCACGATCATCGGTATTCCATTTGCAAAACAATCCTTTAAACTTGCACGATTAGCATTGATGCCATTTGGAGCAGAAATCGTATAATTAAGATCTAAATAAACTCTTTTGTACGATCGTACAAAAGAGTTTATTTGTGTAGCGAGTGATATCCATCATTTATTTGGTCATTTTTTTAGCTAAAAGAAGAGACTTGTTAATGGATTCTACCATTCGTGACTTTTACATAAACAACTTCTTTTATCCATTGAAGAAATAATGAATTTTCGGATTTTTCTTAAAATGAGCAGTTTTAATATAATCATTTGACATATGAATGATTACTCATGTATAATAACTTATGAAGAGATATTCATATGTTTAGTGAGGAGGGACTTAAAATGAAAAGTTATCAATTACAAGGTTTAGATTGTGCAAATTGTGCGATGAAAATTGAAAAGAAAGTACAAGCAATACCTGGTGTAAAAGAGGCAACAGTCAATTTTGCGACTGGTAAAATGATGATCGAGGCGGATGAAACAATGATTTCAGCGATTGAGGAGAAAGCAAAAGAAGAAATCAATCGTTTAGAACCAGATGTGACAGTTACAGAAGTGAAAAAAAATCCGCAACTGAAAAATAAGCAAGTTGAAAGCGAAAAAAATACGACGCTATGGCGGATCGTACTTGCTTCACTTGGCTTACTCGTCTTATTTTTATGGCAACCAGCAGAGCCAATCCGTTTCATTACGTTCTTTGCCATTTTTGTTCTCATCGGATTTGATGTCATTCAACAAGCAATCGTGAATATTCGTAAAGGACAGGTATTTGATGAAAATTTCTTGATGTCGATTGCAACGATCGGTGCGATGTTGATTGGTGAATATCCAGAAGCAGTCGCTGTGATGTTGTTTTATCAAATTGGCGAATATTTTCAACATTTCGCTGTCGATCAGTCACGTCGCTCGATTCGCAACTTGATGGCGATCCGACCAGAAATTGCACATGTGATCACTGAAAGTGGCTTAGTAAGTATGCAACCTGAAGAAGTGCAGATTGGTGAAACGCTCATGGTCAAACCTGGTGAAAGGATTCCGTTAGATGGAAAGATCATCAAAGGGCAATCACTCGTAGATACTTCAGCATTGACAGGAGAATCATTGCCAAAAGAAGTTATAAGTGGAGAAACAGTACTAAGTGGTTTTATCAACAAGACGCAGCCATTAACGATCGAAGTAGTAAAAAGTTATGAAAATTCAACAATCAGTAAATTATTGGAATTAGTCGAAACAGCAAGTAGTAAAAAGGCACCAGCTGAAAAATTTATCACTAAATTTGCTCGTTATTATACGCCGATCGTTGTCGCTCTAGCTGTTCTTTTAGCTATCGTCCCACCATTCCTTTTTGGAGAAGAATTTTCTGAATGGATCTATCGAGCGTTGACGTTTCTTGTGATCTCTTGTCCCTGTGCGTTAGTGATCTCTGTCCCACTTAGCTTTTTTGGCGGGATCGGAGGAGCTAGTAAACAAGGGATACTCGTAAAGGGCGGCAATTATTTAGAACTTTTAGCTCGTACAGAAACGGTCGTATTTGATAAAACAGGCACATTGACGAAGGGTGATTTTTCGGTACAAAAAATCGTTTCAGACATGGACGAAAAAGCGTTCATGAAGTACATTGCCAGTCTTGAAAATCTTTCGACACATCCAATCGCTAAGGCGGTCATGGATGCATATAGTGGGCCAATATATGAGATTGAAACACCAGAAGAAATTGCTGGTGAAGGAATCAAAGCACAAATCGAAGGACGAGATGTACTTGTCGGCAATCAAAAATTACTCGCTCGTTTTAAAATCAAGCAAGCAAATCCTCATGAAATTGGCACTTTGATTTATTTAGCGATCGATAATCAAGTAATGGGGTATTTAGTCATTGCTGATACGATCAAACCAGATGCAACATTAGCGATCGAGACATTGAAGCAAGTCGGTGTCAAAAAGACGGCGATGTTGACTGGAGATGCTCAAAGCATTGCGGAACAAGTCGCAAAAGAGGTAGGGGTCGATACAGTCTATAGTGAACTGCTTCCTGAAGATAAGGTTGAGAAGTTAGAAGCGCTGATGCACGACACATCACAAAAAACCGCGTTTGTCGGCGATGGGATCAATGATGCCCCAGTCTTAGCTCGAGCGGATGTCGGAATCGCTATGGGAGGCTTGGGCAGTGATGCGGCAATTGAAGCAGCCGATGTCGTGATCATGAACGATGAACCATCAAAACTAGCAGAGGCAATCAAACTTTCAAGAAAAACGTTGAGAATCGTCAAGCAAAATATCGCGTTTGCTATCGGCGTAAAAGTGATCGTGTTGATTCTTGGTGCAATTGGTTATGCTTCGATGGGAAATGCCGTCTTTGCCGATGTCGGTGTGACGCTTATCGCTGTATTAAATGCGATGCGTGGCCTCTCTGTCAAAAAGTAAACGAAATATTCAAAAAAGCAACGATAAACCACAGGAATCAGTAAAGTGAGGACTGTGGTTTTTTGCGCTTAAAATAACTGGAATATTTTAATTGTTCTGAAAATTCCAAAATAGTTAGAAAATAAATCTTTTTTATGCGCTTATATAAGGGGAGTTTTAGTCTAAAATGAAAATAAAATGTAAAAACGATGTGTTTTACCTAAAATAATCCACAAATAAAATAACGAAGTGTTGTAAACAATAAAAAAATTGAATATGATAGTCAATGATTAATTATTAAATATTTTTAAAGGAGAAATCAGATGAACGAAAAACAACTGCGCTGGTTTACAGTAGCATTGATTGCATTCAACATGGTCTGGGGTATGGGGAATGTCGTCAATAACTACGCGCAACAAGGGATTTCAGTAATCACTTCTTGGCTATTGATCCTAGCAATTTATTTTATCCCCTATGCTCTGATCGTTGGTCAATTAGGATCAGCATTTAAAGATAGTAAAGGTGGCGTTAGTTCTTGGGTAGAAAATACCACGTCAAATAAACGCTTAGCTTACTATGCTGCTTGGACTTACTGGGTCGTGCATATTCCATATTTAGCACAAAAACCGCAAGCAATCTTGATTGCTGCTGGGTGGGCAGTCCAAGGAAATGGCGATATCGTCAATACGATGTCCGTCCAAATGGTCGCAGTTATCTCATTGATCATTTTCTTAGCTTTCTTGTATTTATCAACTAAAGGTTTATCTACGTTGAAAGTAATTGGTGGTTTAGCGGGTACAGCAATGTTTGTCATGTCATTATTATTCATTTTACTTGCTGTCACTGCACCATTCATCAATCCAACGATGGAATTTGCGACAGCGAATATGAATCAAGTCCAAACGTATATTCCTAAGTTTGATTTTGGCTACTTCACAACTGTCTCCATGCTTGTTTTTGCTGTAGGGGGCGCTGAAAAAATCTCTCCTTATGTTAATTCAACGCGTAACCCTGCAAAAGAATTTCCTAAAGGGATGATTTTCTTAGCTGCAATGGTAGGAATCTGTGCCGTTTTAGGTTCTGTCGCAATGGGTATGTTGTTTGCAAGTGATAATATTCCAAAAGATTTAATGGCAAATGGTGCATACAGTGCCTTCCAAATCTTAGGTAACTATTACGGTATTGGTAATCTGTTGATGATCATCTATGCATTGACGAACATGGTCGGTCAGATCTCTGCCTTGGCTTTTTCAATCGATGCGCCATTGAAGATTTTATTAGCAGATGCAGATCCAGAGTTTGTCCCAAGCTGGTTACGTAAACGCAACAGCAAAGGTACATTAGTGAACGGTTATATGTTCACAGGTATTTTAGTAGGGATCATCATCCTCTTACCGATCGTCGGTATCAAAGATATGAATGAATTAGTCAAATGGTTGACGAACTTGAATTCAGTCGTTATGCCGATGCGTTACTTGTGGGTATTCTTAGCTTACATGATGTTGAACAAAGCATACAAAAAATTCACGTCTGAATATAAATTCGTGAAAAATCCAAAAGTTGGCTTCATCTTTGGTGCTTGGTGTTTTGCTTTCACTGCGTTTGCATGTATTTTGGGAATGGTTCCAAAAGTGGAATACGCCGCTGATCCAAAAGCTTGGTGGTTCCAATTGATCTCAAATATCGTGACACCGATCATCTTGATTTTACTAGGCATGATCTTGCCAGCGATCGCACGTCGTGATAAAAAGAAAAATGAAGTGAAACAACCAGTTACTCAACTATAACAATAGTGATGACCGAATCAATCCAACGATTGATTCGGTTTCTTTTTGCGTTATTACGGATTAAAGGTAGAATAAAGAAAAACTGATTTAAGGGGGGCAAAAGATGAAAATCATGATCATGGGACAATCCGGTGCTGGGAAATCTACGCTTGCCAGAAGTTTGCAAAAAATGACAGGAAGCCCACTTCTAGCACTTGATCGGCTGTGGCTCAAAACGGATTATGATAAAGAAGCAGAACGTTGGTTGTTTCAGGAACAAGAACGTTTTATGGCAGATAATAGCGATTGGATCATCGAAGGGAACTATCTATCAATCGCCAAAGAGCGAATCGAACAAGCAGACTTGATTCTATTGCTTCGCTTGCCGAGACACCATGCGATCTATCGGGTAATCAAGCGGTCGATCAAACGCAAATTAGATAAACGTACACGTCCAGATGTTCCAGAAGAATTCAAAGAAAAATTCGATCAGGAGTATCTGGATTTTTTGCGGTATGTTTGGCGGTACAGAAAAGAGAAAGAACCATTGGCTCTTAAAAAGCTAACCGAACAAGATGCAATGGCGAAAGTAGTTATTTTAGATGGGCCACATCAGCAAAAAGCATTTTTAGAAAAATGGCGAAACAAAAGTAGTTGACAACTTTCGTTTACAAGTGTAATCTTTAGATAGAAATTAAGTTTACATTTGTAAACGGAAAAGAGGCGATACATATGGAAGCATTGAAAAAGCCAATCAAAATCAGTGATTCAGAATGGGAGATCATGCGTGTGGTGTGGACATTACAAAACACAACTGCCCAAGAAATCACACAGATCCTTTCAGAATCGATGGGGTGGAAATCAGCAACGGTCAAAACGCTCTTAGGGCGCCTTGTCAAAAAAGAAGCGATTTGGACAGAACAAGAAGGGAAAAAATTTATCTATCATCCAGCGGTGTCTGAATCGGAAACGGTGCAAAGTGCCGCAGAAAATTTATTCTCACATATTTGTGCTAAGAAAGTCGGAGAGACGATTGCAGACCTTGTTTCAGAAGCAACTTTGACGCAAGCGGACATCGATCAGATCCTGGCAGAGCTAAAACAAAAAGAACCCGTAGCAACGATCCAGTGCAATTGTATCCCAGGACAATGCAATTGCCACCAACACGACTAGGAGGAATGAAAAGATGAAAACAAAATTAAAAATCAACGGAATGAGCTGTAACCATTGCGTTTCACGAGTAGAAGAGACAGTAAAGGCATTACCAGGTGTAAAAAAAGTCAACGTTCACTTAAAAAAAGAGATAGGAACTGTAACGTTAGATGAAACGGTGATCCAACCGTTGACGATCTGTCAAGCGATCAATGATCTAGGTTACCAAGCAGAGGTGATTTGATGGAGAATACAGCTAAAAAAGACACACTCGTGATTACTGGAATGACTTGCGCAAATTGTGCAGCACGCATCGAAAAGGAATTGAAAGAACAACCCGGAGTTTTGACCGCTACGGTCAATCTAGCAACAGAAAAGGCGACGATCAATTATCAAGAAGTATCCATCGAAGATTTGATTCGAAGTGTCGAAACGATTGGTTATGGGGCGATTTTATATGACGAGGCACATAAGCAAAAAATTGCTGAAGAAAAACGCACCTATTTAAAAAACATGAAACGTGATGTCATCATAGGGTCTATTTTAACTTTTCCTATGATGATCGCAATGATTGCCATGATGTTAGGTTTCCATGGAAATCTCGTCCACTTCTTCCATGATCCATGGGTCCAACTGATCTTGGCGATTCCTGTCCAGTTTTATATTGGCTGGCGTTTTTATGAAGGTGCCTATCATGCCATTAAAACGAATGCACCAAATATGGATGTCTTGGTTGCAATCGGTACGACTGCTGCGTTTGTTCTAAGTGTGTACAATGGCTTCTTTAGTACGCATTCTTCAGATCTGTATTTTGAGAGTAGTAATATGATCATCACGCTGATCTTATTAGGGAAATATTTAGAACATACGGCTAAAAATAAAACTGGTGATGCAATCAAACAGTTGATGTCTCTCCAGAAAAAAACAGCTCAAATCATCAAAAATGGCGAAGAAAAAACTATCCCGATCGAAGAGGTCGTTATTGGGGATGTCTTATTGGTTCGTCCAGGGGAACAAATCCCAACAGATGGAAAAGTCATAAAAGGCGACAGTGCGATCGATGAAGGGATGTTGATGGGTGAAAGTGTGCCAGTTGAGAAAAAGCCAGGTGATTTGCTTTTTGGTGGAACGATCAATTCAACCGGTCTTCTTGAAATGACAGTGACCCAAGTGGGCAAAGGCACGGTGCTTTCACAAATCATCCAAATGGTGGAAGATGCACAAGGAAGCAAAGCACCGATCCAAAAAATCGCTGATAAGATTTCTGGTATTTTTGTACCGATCGTGTTAGTTATCGCTTTTTTCACTTTAGTATTAACAGGAATATTTACACGCAATTGGGAACTTGCGGTGATCCATAGTGTGTCAGTTCTGGTGATTGCTTGTCCTTGTGCATTAGGCTTGGCTACGCCAACGGCTATCATGGTTGGCACTGGTTTAGGCGCACGAAAGGGCATTTTGATCAAAGGTGGCGAGGCACTAGAAGCTGCGACACATCTTGACACGATCCTTTTAGATAAGACCGGCACGATCACGCAAGGAAAACCAGTCGTTACAGACGTGATCGGAGACGAAGAAGTTTTAGCGATTGCAGCGACATTAGAGCAAGGGTCAGAGCATCCTCTAGGAAAAGCAATCGTCAATTATGGAAAAGAACAATCGATTCCTACACTACCTGTCCTTCAGGCTAAAGCGCATCCGGGTGCTGGGATCAGTGGAGAAGTCAATGGAAAATCTTATTTTATTGGTACAAGAAAACGTTTGGTGGAGATGAACGTTTCATTTGAAGCTTATCAAGAACAAGCGTTACAATTAGAACGTCAAGGAAAAACCGTGATGTTTCTCGCAGATGACAAACAAGTATTGGGCTTGATCGCTGTCGCTGACCAAATCAAAGAACACGCGCAACTGGCGATCAAACAGTTACAAGAACAAGGTTTGGCAGTCTATATGGTCACTGGGGACAATCAATCTGTCGCAACAACGATTGGACAAGAAGTTGGTATTCCAGCTGAAAACATCTTTGCTGAAGTGTTACCTGACGAAAAAGCCGGCTATGTTGAAAAACTGCAAAAAGAAGGAAAACAAGTAGGTATGGTTGGTGATGGGATCAACGATGCACCCGCATTGGCGTTAGCAAATGTCGGCATCGCCATGGGCAGTGGAACAGATATTGCCATGGAAACGGCTGATGTGACGTTGATGAATAGTCAACTGTCATCGATTGGACAAACGATCGAGCTTTCAAGTGTAACTCTGAAAAAAATCAAACAAAACTTATTTTGGGCATTTATCTATAATGTTGTCAGTATCCCATTTGCTGCTTTTGGCCTATTGAATCCAATTATCGCCGGAGGAGCGATGGCGTTCAGCTCAATCAGTGTATTACTAAATTCATTGAGTCTAAACCAAAAAATGAAGAAATAAGCGGTTCAAAAAAGGAAAGGACAGGATGAAAATGAACGAGCAAGAAAAAGGAAAGATGCACGAACATCATCATGATGAAACGAAGCAACAAACGAACAGGACAAATAAGATGGACTATCAACCGATGGCTCATATGGGCATGGATCATGAAAAAATGAACCACGAGGCAATGGGGCCTGACCATCATTCGATGAACCATCGTTCAATGGATCATGACTCAATGGGGCATGACCATATGGGCGGTGGGATGGATCATTCGATGCACATGGGGAATTTCAAACAAAAATTTTGGTTGTCATTGTTGCTAGCGATTCCGATTATCTTGTTTTCTCCGATGATGGGCATGGAATTTCCCTTCCAAGTGACTTTTCCTGGCTCTGATTGGATCGTTTTGATCCTAGCAACGATTTTATTCATCTACGGTGGACAACCGTTTTTAAGCGGCGCTAAGATGGAACTAAAACAAAAAAGTCCTGCTATGATGACGTTGATTGCTATGGGGATCACTGTAGCATATGTGTACAGTCTCTATTCCTTTATTGCAAATCTCATCAATCCGCATACACATGTGATGGATTTTTTCTGGGAATTAGCAACGTTGATCGTCATCATGTTATTAGGGCATTGGATCGAAATGAGTGCCGTTTCTAATGCAAGTAATGCTTTACAAAAATTAGCAGAACTATTACCAGAAACCGTCAAACGATTACGAACAGATGGGACTGAAGAAACAATTTCCTTAAAAGAAGTACAAGAGGGCGATCGCTTAGTCGTTCGAGCAGGAGATAAAATGCCAACCGACGGGACGATTCTCAAAGGGAAAACGATCGTCGACGAATCTGCCGTAACGGGTGAGTCAAAAGGAGTCAAAAAACAAGTCGATGATCGAGTGATCGGTGGTTCGATCAATGGCGATGGCACTATCGAGATCGAAGTAACTGGAACAGGTGAAAATAGTTATTTAGCCAAAGTCATGGATATGGTTCGTCAAGCACAAGGAGAAAAATCCAAATTAGAATCGCTATCTGACAAAGTGGCGAAATGGTTGTTTTATGTGGCGTTGGTCGCAGGAATTTTAGCTTTCGTTGTTTGGCTTGTATTGACCGATCTACCAACTGCATTAGAACGAATGGTCACCGTCTTTATTATCGCCTGTCCGCATGCGTTAGGTTTAGCGATACCTCTAGTTGTTGCACGTTCGACTTCCATTGCGGCTAAAAATGGACTGTTGCTTAAAAGTCGTCAGGCATTAGAACAAGCCAATGAACTTGATGTTATCATGTTGGATAAAACTGGTACATTAACTGAAGGAAAATTTACTGTGACCGGTGTTGAACGTTTGGACGATAGTTATTCCGAAGAAGAACTATTGAAATATCTAGGTGCCTTAGAAGCGAATGCCAACCATCCGTTAGCGATTGGTATCATGCGGTATTTGAAAGAACAA
This sequence comes from Enterococcus sp. DIV1094, assembly GCF_017316305.2. Classification (NCBI taxonomy): domain Bacteria; kingdom Bacillati; phylum Bacillota; class Bacilli; order Lactobacillales; family Enterococcaceae; genus Enterococcus; species Candidatus Enterococcus mangumiae. Next base: position 9,813 of record NZ_CP147250.1, on the reverse strand, counting down.
AATATTTCTCCTTATCAAGCCGAAAACCAAAAAAATCTTTCAGGTGTCGGCTTGACTGGAACAGTAGAAGATAAAACAATCAAAGTAGTTAACGAAAAAGAAATCAAACGTTTAGGACTTGCGTTCCCAAAAGAACGCTTGACGCCTTATGAAGAACAAGGAAATACAGTCAGTTTTCTATTGATCAATGATCGTTTAGTTGGTTTGGTTGCCTTAGGCGATATCATCAAACCAGAAGCGAAAAGCTTTATTCAAAGCCTTAAAGAAAGAAAAATCACTCCGGTGATGCTGACAGGAGACAATCAACATGCAGCAGAAGTCGTTGCGCAATACTTAGGGATCGAAGAGTATTATGGTGGATTGTTGCCAAACGACAAAGAAGCCATCGTCAAACGTTATCAAGAACAAGGCAAAAAAGTCATCATGGTCGGTGATGGAATCAATGATGCACCAAGTTTAGCACGTGCAACGATCGGTATGGCCATTGGTGCAGGAACAGATATTGCCATTGATTCGGCAGATGTCGTGTTGATCAACAGCGATCCAAAAGATATCTTGCATTTCTTGGATCTGGCAAAACAAACAAGAAAGAAAATGATCCAAAATCTATGGTGGGGAGCTGGTTACAATATTGTTGCCATCCCCTTAGCAGCAGGAATTCTCGCACCAATCGGGATTTTATTGAGTCCAGCTGTAGGAGCTGTGTTGATGTCATTGAGTACCGTCGTTGTGGCACTTAATGCATTGACGTTGAAAATCAAAGAATGATCAACTTGATAGGTGAGAGGGACAATCGTTCCTCTTTTTTTTGTCGTCAAATCACTTTACAGAAACGATACATGCTGGGTTAAGTTACAGTAAATTTTGTAAATAAGAAAAAGAAGAAAAATAAAAATTATTTATTTGCGTACTTTATAAAAGAGACATTTTCGGAGTTTTAGATAAATAGCTTTGAAAAGACTAATAATAGAGTGAGGCGAAGGAATGAACTGGCAAAAACTACTAACAAAACAAGCACAGAATCTCTTTTTATTGATCAATCAAATGAAGGATCTGAGCTGGAAGAAGAGTGATCTGGCTCAAAGAATGGGTGTAGATGTCAAAACGGTCGACCGCTATCTGAAACGATTGAAATCAGAAGATTATCCGTTAGAGTTGGCATATGAGAAAAAAGAAGTCCAATTGGTGTACCATCAAGCGTACAACGAACCCTTCCTTTTATTCGAATTTTTGATTCGATCGGATTCTTTTTGTTTGCTACGAGATCTGATTCTAGAAAAGAAGTTTTCATTTGAATATGATCGTTCCGCACAAGAACGATTGAAAAAATGGTTAGGTGATTATCATCTTTCCTTTTCCTATAAAAAAAGGCAAATCTATGGCTCGGAACGAAAAATCAGATATTTACTTTTTTGCTTTCTAAAAGAATTTCCAAGTTTTTTCAAGGAAGACCATGATCAGACATTTTCAGAGCTATTCATCCAATTACTGGATCGCCGCTCCCAACACTCAGAGATTGAGATTTTCGCAAACAATCGTTTATTCTTCTTTGAACTTTTTCCAGAACTACTCTTTCGCTCTGAAAAAAAACTTTCAACCAAAGAAAAAAATTATCGAGCGATCCTGCGATTGAATAGCCATTTGATCACGGATAAACGTTGGCAAAGAATCGAAAAAACCGTTGTTTATCAAAAACTAGCGATCGTCACAGAAAAACTAGATTCGTTATTTTGGTTGACGAATGATTTCGAAAGTTCCAACAAAAAGAAAATCACGAGAGTACTATTTCAAGAGTGGTTGAAATATTCCATCGGACTACATAATCGTTTTACTCCAGAAGAAGCGCATGCCTACCAAGTATTAGCAGAGACGATCCCTAATTTTATTGAAAAATCAAGCCAGTTCCGTTTCGCGTTGCAACAGGCTTTGTTTCAACCAACGATCGAATGGGCAAATATGTTACTGAAATTATTGAATGAACGAGGATATCTAGAAATGTATGCACCAGAAGTGAAGATCGTTTTCTTTTTTCGGTATGACCATGAAGAAGCTAGGCGACTTGCTGCGATTTTAGATAAAACGTTGCGTCATCGTAAACGAACATCGATCCACGTATGTACAAGGAGTAAACCACCTAGTTATGCCCAACTTGTCATTACGGATCACTTTTTCTCCGCAAATCTCAACAGTGACCAGAAAACTTATTTTTATCAGGATTCCTTAGGGATCGAAAGACTATTGTCAGACATCGATTATTGGATCAACACGAAGATAACTTTTACGAGTAAACGAATCATCGACCGGTAGAATATGCTATAATGGATTGGAAAAACAAAGGAGGGTATCCATTGGAATTAAAGAAACTAGAAGTACCTACATCTTCGATTACAGAAGTAAAAAGATCGCCGATGGATGTGTTTGACCAAGCTAGAAAAGCTGAAACGGGCGTATATATTTTTAATCGAGAAAAAGTTGCTGGTGTCATGTTGACACAAGAGCAATATGAAACGTTATTGCAGGAGCTGGCTACGTTGCGCCAACTTGTTACTACAGAAACTGAAGAGATAGAAGTAAGTGGGCCAGCTACCAACGAATCATTCCCGAAAAATCGCACAGCGATCGTTTCAACTTCTGAATCATTAGATGAATTGGTGAGTGCCTTAAAGCAATATTTAGTCACTGGTGTGTCGATCTCTGCGAAAAATCTTGATGAACGAATGGTCGCATTAGGCTTCATTACGAAGAAGACCGGTTTTGGCGGAGTTGTCGATATGCTTAATGAATTAACCGAAACGGGTAAGATCAATTATCAATTAAGGAAAAAACCAAATGGCAAAATCGTGATCGCAGAAATCATCGGCGAACAAGATAGTCAATCGCAGCTATTTGATAAGTTGATCATCAAAAAAATCTATTTACATGAAATCTAAAAAATATTGTCATCGATTGACAGTAATCTCTTATTAATTAGTGGAACAAATCAAAAACAACAAAAAAGTAAAGCATCCACCAGCTTGTTGCTGTTACGGATGCTTTACTTTTTTCTTTTATCCTTAAAAGCGGGTGCTTACCTCGCTTGACTACGTGAACGAACAAAGATATTTCCCCAAACGATCCCTAATAGCTGTGGTAATAAGTAAAGACCAGCAAGTAGTAAGATGAGCTTTTCGGGAGAAAAGGGTTGGTACAAAAAATGCCATTCTGTACATTTGGCAAAAAGCAGATAAGATGTCAACGTAGAGCAAAGATTACCAAGCAACAACGTCCTTAAGCGATTGGCTCGACTTAAAGCAAAGCCCAAGAGAAAAGCCAAAAATATCAATACGATGAATAGGTTAACTGAATGATAATAATAATCAAAAAGCAGAGCGAGATAAAGGTATGGCACACATAATAATAAGTAAACTAGTTTTTTTATGTAAAGTAATCGCAAAAATACATTCCTCCAAATAAATTCCCCACGATTTTCATTGTAAAATCAAACATAAAATAATCAATTCTTTTTGGCAATATTCTGAATTAAATGAATAAACTCTCATTGCTTTATTCTTAAAAAACTAGTCTATCCCCTTAGTTTTTTTAGAGAATTAGAATATAGTATGATAGATGGAGTGTCTTTTGGGAGGTTTTTTATGAAAAAGAGAATAAAACTAGAACAATTGTATTTGTTCCTTTGGTTTTTCCCGATTTTTCTTTTACCTTTTACATGGGTGAATGCAGTAGTACAAGGTGCCGAGATTCTGGGCATCATCAATGGAAGTGGCTTTATTATTTCCAAAAATTTTCCAACCTTGACCCTTTTTTATTTTCTGATCAGTGTGAACTTGATCGTTTCAAAAACATTTATAAAGAAGTATAATTGGCATTTGATCCAGTTTTCGTCGATGCTCGTCTTTACATCGTATTTCTCGATGCTACCGAGAATCATCATCGGCCCTAATGGATTAAGTGAAAGTGGACTTAAAGATACAGCTTATTCTTCGATGTACTTTTTGACCATCAAACCTTGTTTTTATATAGCGATTGCTTCGTTATCTCTAGCAGTTGTTCTATTCTATTATACAGAGATCCGTGAAAAATCTTTATTAGCAGAAAAAATATAGATTTTTCTCAAACGTCCATTTCTCGGACGTTTTTTTATTTTACGAGATATTTACACAACTTAACAATAACTTTACATATTCAATATGTAGGATTTACAGTACCCTGATACAATCAATTTGTAACTAAGAAAGGGGCATACAAATGAAAAAAGTTTTATTTTCTTTAGGAGTATTAGGTTTTATCTTAGCTGGATGTGGTTCTGGTTCAGGAAGTACGGATGGATCAGCAGCAAACGACTCAGCTAGTTCGGATGATCAAGTAAAAATCGTAGCGGTCGGTTCAACCGCTTTGCAACCTTTAGTGGACGCTGCGCAAGAAATGTTCACACAAGATAACCCCAACTATCAAATCTCTGTCCAAGGCGGCGGAAGTGGAACAGGACTTAGCCAAGTTGCAGCAGGCGCTGTAACGATCGGAAACTCTGATGTATTTGCAGAGCAAAGAGATGGAATCGATGCGAGTGCATTAGTGGACCATCGTGTAGCAGTTGTTGGGATGGCCCCAATCGTAAATAAAGAAACAGGTGTTGAAGACATCACTAAAGAACAATTGATCGACATTTTCACTGGCGAAATCACTAACTGGAGTGAATTAGGTGGAGCAGATCAAGAAATCAATGTTATCAACCGTGCAAACGGAAGTGGAACTCGTGCGACATTTGAATACTGGGCATTAGATGGCGCAGTGCCAGTCCAATCTCAAGAACAAGATTCATCAGGAACAGTACGTCAGATCGTGGCACAAACACCAGGTGCGATCAGCTACTTGGCATTCTCATATTTGGATGATTCGACACAAGCATTAAAAATCAACGGCGTAGAACCAACTCCTGAAAATGTTTCAGACAACAGCTGGGAAATTTGGGCTTACGAGCATATGTATACAAAAGGCGAACCAGAACCAGAAGTGAAGAAATTCTTAGACTTCATGATGACTGACGCAGTTCAAGAAGGACCAGTTAGAGACCTTGGTTACTTGCCAATCAGCTTGATGAAAGTTGAACGTGATGCAGAAGGTAACTTATCATAAGATCGTCAATTGTCCGATCTTTCAATCTAAACAACTATCATAACGACTACCATTGATCATTAAGCTTAGATTCTCGTTGAGAGTCTAAGCTTTTTTTGTTGTCAAAAGAACGTATCGTTCAATCTTCCTTTTCGTTTTTTTCCATATGACAGTTTTGAAAGAAGAATATCAGTTATATCTGAGGATTAATTTGACAAAATAACGTATGGTTAAAGAGTAGAAAAAAAGTTGAGGGATTAGTTATGAAAAGAAAAGAAAAACAACGAAAAATTCATGCACAGCAAATGTTGGAACAATTAGAACGTATCGATCCTAACACAAATGAAGGGTTGACAGACGCACAAGTACAAGAAAGAATACGTCTTGGTGCTGTCAATCAGGCGACTAACCCTACATTTAAAACGAACAAACAGATCGTTATGGAGAATGTCTTTACTTACTTCAATCTGATTTTTTTAGTCTTAGCCATTTTATTATGCGTGGTCAGTTCCTATAAAAATTTGACTTTCTTACCAGTTATACTAGCAAATACAGGAATTGCCATCTATCAAGAGATCCATTCAAAAAAAATCTTAGATCAGTTGAGTATGCTCCATGCCGCAACAGTCAAGGTACTACGCAATGGGCAAGAGCAGAAGATAAATATCGAAGAATTGGTTCTCGATGATCTGGTCATTCTAAAAACAGGAGATCAGATCCCAGCGGATGGGAAGATCGTTGAGGGGAGTTTACAAGTCAATGAAGCGTTATTGACTGGTGAAGCAGATGAGATCAGCAAAGGGATCGGGGACGAACTGATGTCTGGTAGCTTTATCATTGCAGGTCAAGCGCTCGTTCAATTGACTCAAGTCGGAAATGAATCGTATATCGCTAAATTAACGATCCAAGCTAAAGAGATGGGGACTGGAGAACAGTCAGAGATGATTGCTTCATTGAATAGAATCATCAAATGGGTCGGGATCATTATTATTCCTATTGGACTGACTTTGTTTTCTCAAAGCTACTTTTACAATGGCAATTCGTTGAGAGAGAGTATTGTTTCGATGGAAGCAGCCTTGATCGGTATGATACCAGAAGGGCTCTACCTACTTACGACGATCGCCTTAGCTATGAGTGCCACTCGTTTAGCGAAACAACAAGTTTTACTTCATGACATGAAGAGCATCGAGACATTAGCACGAGTGGATGTCTTATGTGTCGACAAAACAGGGACGATCACTGAAAATGCGATGGATGTTCAACGTGTGGTACTTTCTGAAAATCCTTTAGCGAAACAAACGGCGGAACAATTGAACGAATTGCTTGGTGATTATGCGCAAGCTATCGAAGCAGACAACGAAACGATGCAGGCAATCAAAAACTACTTCACGAAGCATTCGGACAAAAAAGCGACGCAGATCTTCCCGTTTTCTTCCGTTAGAAAATATAGTAGCGTGACATTTGGGGAGAAGTCATATGTTCTCGGTGCGCCAGAAATGGTCTTACGTGAAGCATTTCCAAATTATGCGCCTGAATTCAACGCCTACACAAGCCAAGGGTATCGTGTATTAGTTTTTGGGGAATATCAAGGTGTACTTTCACAAGAAGTTTTGGAAGAAGCAGTGATTCCTTTAGGCTATTTACTGATTGCCAATCCAATCCGACAAGAAGCTAAAGCAACGTTTGACTATTTCAAGAAACAAGAAGTGGCGATCAAAGTGATTTCTGGCGATAATCCAGCGACCGTATCCCACGTAGCAACACAAGCGGGGATTATGAACGCGGAGCGATACGTAGATGTTTCTTCGTTAAGTGAAGAGGAATTTCCAGAAGCGATGGAAACATACACCGTCTTTGGACGCGTCAAACCAGAACAGAAAAAAGAATTTGTTCGTTTACTAAAAGAGAATCATACCGTTGCAATGACTGGTGATGGTGTCAATGATATCTTGGCGATGAAGGAAGCAGATTGCAGTATTGCGATGGCATCAGGAAATGAGGCGGCTATGCAAGCGGCACAAGTCGTCTTGTTGGAATCAGATTTTTCTAAAATGCTAGAGATCGTCGGCGAAGGACGGCGCGTAGTGAATAATATCGAACGCTCTGCCAGTCTCTTCTTAGTAAAAAATATCTTTTCATTTTTACTCTCTGTTTTCTCTGTCTTGTTTGCCTTCACTTATCCATTGGAACCTTCACAAATCACCTTGATCAGTTTATTTACGATCGGTTTACCTTCCTTTTTATTGGCACTGGAAGAAAATGAGAACCGCATCCAAGGTCGATTTATTGAGAATGTTTTGGAAAAAGCGATCCCTGGTGGCTTGACCGATATGATGGTCGTCGGTGCATTAGTTGTGGGCGGTTCGATTTTAAATCTAAACAAAACCGATACGTCAACAGCTTCTACGATGTTGCTGATCGTCGTTGGCTTTTTAGTCCTTTATAAAATCTGTCAACCATTGAATCAATTCCGCACAAGGATCATGCTATTTTGTGCAAGTGGTATCGTCTTTTCTGTCGTCTTCTTGCATAAATTGTTCTCGATTTCAGCCATCTCACCAGTTTCTATTTTATTAGTACTGATTCTCTTTTTTGCAGCGGAATCGATCTTTAGACAGTTGACTTTTTTCGTGGAAAAATATCTGCATTTAGATAAAATCGATGCGACACATACGAAAAAACGCTGGCGAAAAGTCTATGCCTCTTTAAGAAGAGGGAAGTAAAGAGTTACTGATAGTAAAGAGACAAAAAAGCGTCCCTTTTCCGAAAACATTTCTGTTTTTTGGAGAGGGACGCTTATTATATTTTATCAATACTCACCTTGATTGATTTTAGGGATAGTGACAATAAAGGTAGAGCCGACACCAGGGTGACTCTCGATTTCAACTGTTCCATGAAGTAAGTTGACGTATTCTTTCACGATCGATAGCCCAAGTCCGGTACCACCGGAATGTCGACTGCGTGCTTTATCTACACGATAAAAACGTTCAAAGATCCGTTCTTGATCCTCACGATCGATACCAATACCAAAATCTTGTACAGAGAAAATCAGTTGCTCGTGACTTTCGTAGCGAATAATGATCTCACTTTCTTCTTTTGAATATTGGATCGCATTTTCAAACAAGTTTTTGATGATCGGATAAAGCAAATCAGGATGTGTCGTAAAGGCATTGTTTTCGCCAAGCAGTTTGATCGTCAATTGCTTTTTACGGATCATCGGTTGATAGCTTTGGATCACTTGTTGGAAATAAGGCTCCATATAGATCGTTTGTGTTTCATGTAAACTATCTTCATCTTTTGATAACTGGATGATTTCTCGAATCAGTTTATCCAGACGAATCGCATCTTTTTGCATGATCAATAAAAATTCAGTCAGTGTTTCAGGATCTTCTTTTGCCCCGTCCAACAAAGTCTCAGTAAAACCGATCAAAGAAGTGACAGGTGTTTTTAATTCATGAGAAACATTGCCGACAAAATCTTTTTGCATTTTTTCTAAATGTCTGACTTTGGTCAGATCATACGCAACGCCTAAAATTTGCCCAGTTTCTTCTGAACTATTGAAATAACGCAAGCTGATATCAAGTGTTTGTGTACCTTCTGCAATCGTTACTTCTTGGTGGACGATCGGTTCAGCTGGAGAAACTTGGTGGATCAACTGGATCAATTTTGGTTCACGGATCACTTCCGTGTAATGTTGATTTTCTTGATAATCTTTCACACCTAAATGAACTTGCATCTTAGGATTGAGTAAACGCAGTGTTGCATTGGAGTCGATAAGAAAAACACCGATCATCAATTCATTCAATAAGCTGTATAGTTGCTCTTCTGTTGTAGTATAGGCACGATACATTTTAGTCATTTGTTCACTCAAGCCATTGATCGTCTGGTATAATTCTTCCCATTGATCAGAAGTTTGCATAATGATCTCTGTCTGTTCTGGATTTTTGACCATCTTTTTCAAAACAGGGATCACCGTTTTGAGCGGTTGGTTCCTTTGATAGATCAGATAATAGATCATAAAGGTCAATAAAAGGAAGAAAACTAAGAAGAAGCCAAAGACCCAACGACGAAAACTTTCCGTTCGAGGGAGAAAGCCGCTTGTAGGTTCCGCAATGCGAATGATCGCTACAAGTTTGCCATTGACTTTTAGTGGCAAGGCAACATAAAGCAATTCTTCATTCAATGTATCACTTCTACGCAAAGAAGTACCAAGTGTGCTTCCTTCTAAAACCGCTTTGATTTCTGGTCGTGTTTTCCGTTGCTCATTCAAACCACGATCTTCTGTATCAAAGATGATTTTTCCAGTTTGATCGATCAATGTTACCCGCTCGTTGGATTGATGGACGAATTCTTCCAATACTGTTTTATTACTAGCGGAAGTAGGGTCATCAACGTCTAATTGACGTGCTAAGAGCTGGGCCTTTTTTGTCAAATAACTTTCTTGCTGTTCAATGATCTGTTGTTGGAAATAATGGGAGATGATCTGCCATCCACCAATAAATAAGCCAAGCAATAGGAGGAGAAAGAATAAGCGCTCGGAGAATTTTTTCCATTGTCTTTTCATCGTTTTGGTTCCTGGAATTTATAACCAAAGCCCCGAACAGTCAGTAAATATTTTGGATGCTTCGGATCACGCTCGATTTTTTCTCGTAAATGGCTGACATGGACATCCACGATCCGGCTTTGTCCAGAGAAATCAAA